>NZ_JBQIKP010000039.1:0-43901 GCF_056796775.1 Schaedlerella sp. | reverse complement strand
GATTGAAGCTGCTGGCCAGCTGTCCCTGATAGCTGTACAGCGTCAGCTGAACTGTCGTATTCTCGGAACCCGGCAGGAAATACAGCGGATTCGTAAAGTCGTTGAAGGTCTGCACGCCGACCAGGATGATGAGCGTCGCCTGGATGGGCTTGAGCAGAGGAAAGATCACCTTCCAGAAAATCTGCCATTTGCTGCAGCCGTCGATCCGGGCCGCTTCCTCCAGTTCCTTCGGGATGGAGGCCATATACCCCCGGTACAGCATGATCGCAAACGGCGTCTGCAGAGCGATCTCGATCATCACCATAGAGAACATGGTCTTGTAAATGTGCATGCTCTGCAGCAGATGGATCGTAGGCAGGATCGCCGCCGGGATCATCAGTCCCAGCATGATCATGGCCTGGATGCCTGTCATCAGTTTGTCGCGTCTTCTCTGGATCACATAAGCCGCCATGGCCGCGGTCACCAGAAGTCCCAACACGGTGAAAAATGTCAAGATCCCGCTGTTCTTGAATGCGGTCACCAGCTGGTAGTTCCCATGCTTGAACACTTCGATATAATTTTCAAAATGGAGCTCACTGGGCCAGCTGATGGACAGCTTGTTGGCCTCTGCCTTTGATTTCAGGGACTGCACCAGCATAAAATAAAACGGGACCAGGAAGATGACGCAGGTCACCAGCACGCCCAGGATATCTCCCAGGAGAAGAAGTCTTTTTTTCTTTTTCATCCCTGGATCGCCTCCTCTCTCTTATTCAGGAAATGCTGCAGCGGGAATGCGATCACGGAGATCAGGATCAGCATGACCACGTTGCCTGCCGTAGAAAGTCCATAGAATCCGGCCGCATACTGCTTGTAAATGACGGATGCCAGTACGTCCGTGGAAAATCCGGGACCGCCGCCTGTCATCGCCCAGATCAGGTCGAAGGAACGCAAGCCTCCGATCAGGGAGAGGATGATGATAGAATTCTGGGAAGGCGCCACCAGAGGAAGGGTGATGTGCTTCAGCTGCTGCCATCCTGTCGCTCCGTCGATGGAGGCCGCCTCATAATAGGTCTTGTCAATGGACTGGATCCCCGCGATATAAATGACGACGGAAATGGAAAGTCCCTTCCACACGTCCGTCAGGATGATGCTCAGAAGCGCGGTCTTGGGATCCCCCAGGAAATCAATGGGTGTCCCGCCCAATGCCTGGATCGGCATGTTTAAAAGTCCCTTGGTGGGGTGCATCATGTACGAAAAGGCAAGGCCCACCGCCATCATGGACACCAGGTTCGGGAAAAATACGGCCGAACGGATGAAGCCCTTGGATTTGATCTTGCTGGTCAGGAATATGGCGATAAAAAATGCCAGAATGACTTTTAACGCGCTGGTCCCGAACGCATAGATCAGGGTATGTATCACGGAAGAGCTCATGGAATGTTCGGAAAAGAAAAGCTTATAGTTATCAAGTCCGCAGAATTTCGCGGTCTCAAAGTTCCATACGGTCAGACTGTAATACAGGGAAGATATGATCGGCCACAGGAAAAAGACCACGAAAATGATCAGGGACGGAAGGACAAACCAGACGGGGTACATGCTCCGTTCTTTTTTTGTCTTCATAGTAAAACCTCCTAATAATTTATAACCTATTTGCACGGTTAATGGATTGCCTGCTGGATGGAATGCCCCTCCCCCGGGAGGTGACGGCATTTGCTTTTTAAAAATGGCCGCCCGGCACATCCAGGCGGCCACACTTTTTTCTCTCAGGCTATCCGGTTTTATTCCCAATCGTAGCCAAGCTGTACAGCGGACTTCTTGCAGTCATCGTCATACATCGCGGCCGCTTCCTCCCCGGACATCTGTCCAAGGCCCACTGCCGTGGTCATCTGCTCGCAGGTGGTTCCTTTGATCGGAGACTGGTATTCCAATGCCGGAACGGTCTTTCCGTCGTCAAAATATTTCTGCATGTCTACACGTACCGCGCTGCATACGGAATCCGGCAGCTCATAGCCCTTGATACAGGACGGTCCGTTTGCTCCGTAGGTTCCGAAGTACAGATCCAGCGCTTCCTCGGAATAGTAGAACTCGAAGAATGCCTTGATCGCGTCCACATTCTCGGTATCTTTGTTTACATACCAGCTCATCGGCTCCCAAACAGTCAGGCCGTGATCGTCCGCATCGTCTCCGGGAACCCCGAATACGCCGATATCGTCCGGATCTTCTACATTTTCCAGGATCAGCGGAAGCTGCTGGGTCAGGATGAACCAGTGGGTCGCTTCGCCTGTCGCGATGGCAAAGTTTCCGTCTGTAACCGTTGCCGCAGATTTGTCAGCGTTCAGATAATCTACCAGATCTTCGTACTTGGTCCAGCTTCTGGTTGCCTCGGGAACGTCCGCGTATTTTGCTTTTCCTTCTGTGTAATCATCTGCGAAAGTCGGGTTGGCCGCCGCAATGTTGTAGTAGTCGCCCAGGAACAGTACCTGTGTTGCCCAGGTCTCGCCGCCGGTGAAGTATACCGGAGTCTTGCCCGCGTCTGCCAGAGTCTTGCAGTTGTCTACAAATTCATCCCAGGTGTGGGGAACTTCCAGCTTCAGTTCTTCATAGTCCGGCTTGTAATAGATGACCGCGCCTGCCTGTGTGGAGGACTGGGGAGCACCGTATACCGCGCCGTCAATGGTAACAGAGCTTAAGAACGCGTCGTCAAATTTGTCCACAATCTCCCAGTCGGAAATGTCCATGAAGCCCCGGGACGGGTTCAGGTCATACAGCTTGGAGCCGGAATTGTAAGCCATAAAGTCCGGAAGGTCGCCGGATGCCATCCTGGTCTTGATGATATTATCGCCCTCGGATCCGCCCGGGTTGACTTCTACTTCGAATTCCATACCCAGCTTCTCGGTAGCCGCTTCCATCACCGCCTGCGTGCCCGGGTTGTTCTCCGCGTTGCCTGCCCACCATTTCAGGGTAACTCCTGCGTAGGGCTTATCTCCGCTGTCTCCGGAGCTCTCGTCGGAGCCTGCGTCCTCTGCTGCCGGAGTTCCCTCGCCGGAGCCGGATCCGCCGCCGTCAGATCCGCCGCACCCGGTCAGAGCCAGGCCCAGTGTCATCGTACCCGCAAGAATCAGTGACAAAACTTTCTTCTTCATAAATTGAATCCTCCTTGTTCGTTTTCTTGTTTCAACATGGGTTTATTTTACCCGCTGAACTTCGAAAAGTACATGGAGGATTCAAAACAATGCTCTTGAAAAATCGAAACACTTTTATCTGCCGCGCGGCAGACGGTCTTCCCCTGCTGTCTCTTGGAAACGATCGTCCGGCGCCCTGACAGGTCATTCTACTTAATATAGTCCGCCGGACTCTTCCCTGTATAGGAATGGAAGATCCTGCTGAAATAAAACTGATCCCGGTAGCCCACCATCTCCGCGATATCCTTCACAAAGAGCTCGCTGTTCTCTTCCATGAGCGCTTTTGCCCGCTCCATGCGGATCCCGGTCAGATACTGGTTGTAGGACTGCCTGGTGTACTTGCGGAACAGCTTGCTCATGTACGCCTGGGAGATGGCAAACAGGTTGGAGATGGCCTGGAGGGAGAGTGGTTCGGAAATGTGGCCGCTTAAGTAGACCTTGATCTTTTCAAAAAATTCCGGGGAGTCTACCTTTATGTTTTCCTTCTCCTTTTCTGTCAGCTGATGGATCGGCGTGTACAGATTCTGCCGCAGCATCTCCATGCTTGTGGAATAGTAAAAGGCATCCTCAAACTGGTACTCGCTCTCAATCAGGGATTCCTCGCTCTTGGTCTGCATGCGGATGAAGTTCAGTGTCCGCCTGGCCGCCTGCTCCAGCCAGATCTGCGGCCGCTTCTCCTCCTCCCACCTGGAAAATGCTTTCCCAATGCATTTCTGGATCTGATCGTATCTGCCGGTCTTGGCATACTGCTCCATCTCCTGCAGGATGCCGGAAAGCTCTGACGTATCCGGAGAGGGAACCCTTTCCATCAGGAGCCGCTTTTGATCCAGGTCCACCACCTGGGAAAGCCCCACCGTGCTGAGCGTATTCAGCCAGTAGTACAGATCCCGGATTTTTTCAGAGATCTCCGGTCCGGAAAATGCCTCCCCATAATAGAGAAGGGTGGTATAAGACCCTTCCGTCTTCTGCCGGCGCTCAACCCTGGTCATGTAGTCGATCAGGGGCTGCGCCCCCAATACCTCTTTCGGGATCAGAAACAGCTCTTCCATGTTATCCCGCCCAAAGACCATGTAGGCTTCGTCAATGGTGCCGTACAGCTCCGGCTCCCTGGCCGGGGAATACCTTCTCGGAAGTCCGTTTTCCCGCAGGAGCGCCGCGTAAAACTCTTTATATGGAAAGAACGCCTGAATCTCTTCCAGGGAAATGCTCTCCCCCACGCAGATCTTCCGGAAGATCCCGACCCGCCTGTCATAATAAAACTTCCTCAGCTTTTCTTCCACATTTTTCATGGTGCGCAGCATCTGGGAAGGAACAATGGGCTTGGTCAGGTAATCCAGCACCCCGCCCCGGAAGGCGTCCCTGGCATACTCAAAATCCTGGTAGCCGCTGATAATGCAGAAGCACAGATCCGGCCGCATCCCGCTGGCCTCCCGGACCAGCTCCAGACCGTTTTTCACCGGCATCTCCACGTCCGTCAGCACCAGATCCGGGGACGTCTTCTTGATCAGCTCCAGCGCCTCGCTCCCGTTCCCAGCAGTGCCCACCACCTCAAATTCCGGGCATTGATTTTCTATGATGCAGCAAATGGCCTTGACTGCCATGACTTCGTCGTCTACTACCACGACTTTATATCGGTTTCCGTTTGGTTTCATTATGCCGCTCCTCCCTGACATGACGCGGAAAGCCCGCCGCAGGCAGCCTTTCCGCATATGTTGATATGAATAGCACCCGCATTGCCGCCGGGTGCTATTCAAAGTCTTTCAATATATCCTTTTTCTTTTCACTATACATTACTCCATAATTTTATGCAATATTTTTGTGAAAACTTTGTGATGCACAAAGTTTGCCTGAATACCAACTTTTATGTGCATCCTCCTGGCCAATCAGCGTGGTGATTGGTCAGGAGGTGACATATAACGATTGCCTGCACGCTTTCCCTATGCTACAATAACATTACAGCTGCCATAAAAAAAGACACCAACATCATTTCACCCGGGAGGGAGCCTTATGCCAAAAAGATTTAATATCACCGGAGTCTGCATACCAGAGCTGCATTATATGGTAAATATTGAAAAACGCATTGACCGGATTGTCCGGGATTATATCACGAACGGAAGCTATTTCACGATCAACCGTGCCCGTCAGTTTGGGAAAACGACCACTCTGTATCTCCTGGAAAAACGTCTGAAAGAGCAGTACACGGTGATCCGTCTCAGCTTTGAAGCGGCAGACGAATTGTTTCGTTCTATGGATATCTTTGCCAGGGGGCTCATCCGCAATATCAGACGGGAATTGAAGCTGCAGGGAGCTGCTCCTGCGCTCATAGATGCCTGGTCCCAGCCCGTTTCCTCTGAGTTTCCTTTTCATGATCTGAGCGACCGTATCACAGATTTATGTACATCCAATGCGAAAAAGATCATTCTCATGATCGATGAAGTGGATAAAAGCTCTGATAATCAGATTTTTTTATCTTTCCTTGGTCTGCTTCGAAATAAATATCTGGATCAGCAGCAGCAAAGAGACGCCACATTTCACTCTGTCATACTCGCAGGAGTCTATGATGTCAAAAATCTGAAGCTTAAGCTCCATCCGGGGGAGGAGTCAAAATATAACAGCCCCTGGAATGTAGCCGCTGACTTTACGATGGATCTGAGCTTCCGGCCGGATGACATTGCCGGAATGCTTGCCGCATATGAGAATGACTGTCATACCGGCATGGATATCCCTGCTTTTGCCCAATGGCTCTATGATTATACGGACGGATATCCTTATATGGTATCTCGTCTCTGTATGCTGATCGATGAACAGGTCGCCGGCAGTGACGATTTTCCTCTGCAGAAGGATGCCTGGACGAAGGAAGGATTTCTGAAAGCAGTCCGAATCTTTTTGCAGGACTCCAATACACTTTTTGATGATGTGGTGAAGACATTGGAGCAATATCCGCTGCTGAAAGACCGCATGAAGGATATCCTGTTCCGTGGAACCCGGTATTCCTTTGAAAACAGCAGCCCGATCATCAATATGGGGGTCATGTTCGGATTCCTGAAAAATATGGATGGTTCTGTGGCAATTGCGAACCGGATTTTTGAGACAAAGCTGTACAACCTGTTTCTCTCAGAGGATGAGTTGGCCTCTGCCTCCCTGCCGGAAAGCTGGGACGGCAAAAACCAGTTTATTGTACATGGAATGCTCCAGATGAAGCTCGTCATGGAAAAGTTTTTTGAATATTTTGTGGAAATCTGCGGAAATGCCGATGAAAAATTCATTGAAAACGAGGGCCGCCGGATTTTTCTCATGTATCTCCGTCCGATTATCAACGGCGCCGGAAATTACTATATCGAAGCCCAGACCCGCGACCGGACGCGGACAGACGTCATCGTAGACTACAGGGGACAGCGCTTCATCGTTGAACTCAAGCTATGGCGGGGAAACGCTTATCACAAGCGCGGGGAGCGGCAGCTTCTTTCTTATCTGGATTACTATAATGAGGATACCGGGTATCTTCTGAGTTTTAATTTTAATAAGAAAAAGCAGACCGGTATGCATGAAATTTTGCTGGATGGGAAGAAGATTCTGGAAGTGGTCGTGTGATTCCAGCTTATTTTCACAAAATCCTGCTCGAAATAGGTCTGTCGGAAAATCACTGTATACCTGCAATATGCTGCTGTGATTCATCGAATCTCAAAACAATATATTGCAGATAAACCGTATGTTCCGACAGCCTCTTTCATTTACCTATGGAACATATTTTATAAATACTTCAAGGCTGTTCTGCCTCCATTTCGCATTCTTCCAGCACTTCTATTTTACAGCTGTGCTTTTTACTCCCTTTATCATATGCAATCCCGACTCCAAGGATCCGTCCCTGATACATCCGCTTTTCCGCCAGTTTTCCCTGGAAACGCAGCAGATATCTTCGGTTTTTGATCTGCTGGATCGCCTCCTCAGGGGTGTCGTTAACCTTCAGCTCCAGAATGATCCCATCCGCCTTCTTATCCTTTGGATAGAATATAAAATCCACATAACCGATCCCTGCTTTATCCTCCCGTTCAATCCGATAGGAATCCCTTGCCGAAAGATAAACCAGATTCACCACGGCTGTCAGATCTGTTTCATTGCTGTAGCTGAGCAGCGGAATCTCCGTATTGTGCGCATATTCCAAAATAGACAGCATCGTATCCGTATCCCCTGAAATGGTTGCCGCAAGCATCCGGTCTGATTCTTTCGCAAGGCGGTACACGTATCCCAGAGACGGCTCTTTTAACAGCATTTCCTCAAATTGATCCATCAGTTCCTTATTCGGGATAAATATCTTCCCCTGTTCGCTGCTCAAAAAACCATAGACCACCATCGCGGAAAATATTTCTTCCTTTGTAGTCAGGCTCATGGATGAGGCCGCATATTCCCGGATCTTTGCCCGAACCGGCACTCCGGATACCATCAGTGCAAGCGCGTCCCTCACATCGTCCACATTTTTCTCGACATAGTAAAATAAAAGGGCTGGTCCTTTAACAGACTGCTCAGGAAGGCGATATACTCTTTCTTGTCCTGATCCGTCACAAAACTTCTGTGGAAAATGAAATCCCATTCATCCAGCACAAAGATAAATTTGACCTCTTCCTCCAGTTCATAAATATTATTGAACGCATCCCAAAGCGCATCCTTTTTATCAATGCACGCATCCGGGTAGGCGCGCGTCAAATCTGCTAGAAGCCTTTTCTGAATCCTGAAAATATACTGTTCGTAAGTCCTGCATCCTCCGGGCATCTCGTTAAACGTAATATAGATCACATTATGCTGGTTCAGATGCTCTTCAAACTGCTCACAGGCCCGAATCTCCAATCCGTCAAAAATTTTATGGCCATCATACCCTTTGCCGAAATAAGCGGCTATCATATTTGCCGCAACGGTCTTTCCAAAACGGCGGGGTCTTGTAATGCAGATATACTTGTTTCCCTGGCCTGCCAGGAGTCCGTTTTCACTGCCTGTCCGCTTTCCGGGTCCAACGATCGGGATCAGTTCTTCCAGAAGCCCGGTTTTATCTACGAAATACACGGAGTTCACTGTTTCCTGAAAATTGTTCTGCGGTTTCCTGCTGTTTAAATAAATTCCCATCCTGCCATCCCCTTCCGTTACTGACATTGCATCAAAATATTCTGAGCGGCAGATTTATTCGGTTCTCAGTATGTCTATTCCGCTCTCCGCAGGATATCATACCTCTCGGCCTTCCCTTCCAGATCCACATACACGATCTGCTTCGCATGGGGGGCGCTCTCCTGCTCCTCCCCGTCCTCATTGATGATTCGGCCCACCCGGACCTCCACGTTCCTGCCGTCCGGCTTCATGATCTCGATCCGTTCTCCCACGGAAAACTTATTCCTCTGCTCGATCCGGTACAGCCCGTCCCGCGTTTCCCCCACAGTTCCCAGATAGGTGTACTCCTTCACATACGTACTCTCATCGTAGATCTGGGTATTCTCATCCGGCCTTCCGAAGAAAAATCCAGTGGTAAACTGCCGGTAGGTGCAGTTCGAGATCTGCTCCTGATACCAGGGCATCTGTTCCTGATATGTTTCCGGGCTTTCCCGGTAATCATCCAGCGCCTTCCGGTAGGTCCGGGCCACCGTAGCCACATACAGCGCCGTTTTCATGCGCCCCTCGATCTTTAAGCTGTCCATCCCCGCTTCCACCAGCTCCGGGATATGTCCGATCATACACAGGTCCTTCGAGTTAAATATATAAGTCCCCCGGTCATTCTCATAGACCGGCAGATATTCTCCCGGCCTGGACTCCTCCACCACCGCGTATTTCCAGCGGCATGGATGGGTGCAGGCCCCCTGGTTGGCGTCCCGCCCTGTAAAATAATTACTCAGCAGGCATCTTCCGGAATAGGAAATGCACATGGATCCGTGGATAAACACCTCGATCTCCAGCTCTTCTGGAATCCTCCCGCGCAGCTCCCTCAATTCCTCCAGGGAAAGCTCCCGCGCCGCCACCACCCGGCTGGCCCCCTGCCGGTGCCAGAAGCGGTACGTTCCGTAGTTCGTGTTATTGGCCTGGGTGCTGATATGCCGCTCGATCTCCGGGCAGACCTCCATGGCAATGTCATAGACCCCCGGGTCCGCAATGATCAGAGCATCCGGCCGCAGCTCCTTCAATTCCAGAAAATATTCCCGCGCCCCGTCCAGATCCCGGTTGTGCGCCAGGATATTGGCCGTTACATATACCTTGACACCGCGGGCATGCGCAAAGGCAATTCCCTCTTTCATATCCTCCATCGAGAAATTTTTCGCTTTCGCACGCAACCCAAAAGTTTCTCCGCCGATATAAACCGCATCCGCACCGAATATCACTGCCGTCTTCAAGACCTCCAGGCTGGCCGCCGGGATCAATAATTCCGGATAATCTCTCATGTCATAATTCCTTTCCCATACACCTCTTGCAACTGTTCAAACCAGCAGACCACAGACCCATGTGCCGCTCAGACGATCCGCTGCTACTATCATTTTCTGCTTCTCGCTGTTCTGAATCGTTGCTTCATTTTCTCCTGCTGTTCTGAATCACTGCTTCATTTTCATACACTTCTGTCAGCGGTCCCCGCCTTCACGCTTACCGCCACACCGTCTCCGAGCGGCAGGATGGATGTCACAAGCTCCCCATTGTGCTTGATCTCATACAGGTATTCCCGCATCCGGGCATGGATCGTCCGGTCCCGCCGTTCCACCGCAAACCGGGACTCGAACACATCCCCGCCCTGCAGCACGTTGTCCGACACCAGAACTCCGCCTTCCCTGAGGAGCCGGAGCACCTCCGGCAGATAATGGATATACTGCGCCTTCGCCGCATCCATAAACACAAAATCAAACTTCCCTTCCAGCCTCTTAAGCACCTCCAGAGCATCCCCTTCCATCAGGGTGATCTGCTGCTCCCTCCCCGCGCGGCGGAAGTTTTCTCTGGCCGCAAGGATCCGCTTTTCATAATTTTCGATCGTTACAAATCGGCAGCCCTCCGGCGCGTATTCACACATCAGCAATGCGGAAAAGCCTGCTCCCGTTCCGATTTCGAGAACTTTTTCAGGTCTTTGTAAACTTATCAGTGTCTTTAAAAAACTTTGTGTTTCTTTGCGGATGATTGGAACCCCCTCTTCCAGAGCTTCCCTCTCGATCTCCTCCAGCATCGGACACTCCTCCGTCTCCAGAGACCGGATATACGTAACCACTCTCTCCTCTGTGATCATCTTCCCATCCCCCTTTCCTGAAAAACCCATACCAATGGTCGAAAATTTCCACCTGTACGGTTGCTTATCCAAGCTCTCAGTTTCTTGCGATAAATTGCATAAAACTGAGATTCCGGATTGCAGCCGTAAAGGCGGAAAAAGTTCAGACAGACCGATATCCGGCCTGCCTGAATCCATTTCTTCCATATCCTTTTTACACATCCATAATGATCGGAATGATCATCGGCCGTCTCTTCGTCTTCTTCCAGATAAAATCATTCATGGTATCCCGGATGGATGTCTTGATCTTGTTCCAGTCTGTCCTCCGGCCTGCCAGACATTTATCCAGGCTGTCGGAGATGGCGTGTCTCGCTTCCTCCATCAGCCCTTCCGACTCCCGCACATACACGAATCCGCGGGACACGATATCAGGACCTGCCAATAAACGGTTGCTTCCCCGCTCCAGGGTGAGCACTACGATGATAATGCCGTCCTCTGCCAGATGCTGTCTGTCGCGGAGAACGATATTTCCTACGTCTCCGACGCCCAGACCGTCTACCAGGATCGCGCCCGTATGCACCTTGTCCACGACCTTCGCCGATTCACTGGTCAGCTCCAGCACATCGCCGGACTGGATGATAAAGATATTCTCCTTCGGAATCCCCAGGGAGCGCGCCACCTCCGAATTGGCCTTTAAGTGGCGGTATTCCCCATGTACCGGGATGGCATACTTCGGCTTCACCAGAGAGTAGATCAGCTTCAATTCCTCCTGGCAGGCATGTCCGGACACATGCGCCTCCTGGAAGATCACATTGGCTCCCTTTGCAGACAGCTCATTGATCACGCGGGAAACAGACTTTTCATTTCCCGGGATCGGATTGGAGCTGAAAATGATCGTGTCCGTAGGCTGGATCGTCACCTTACGGTGCACATCTGCCGCCATACGGGACAGCGCCGCCATGGATTCCCCCTGGCTTCCTGTGGTGATCAATACCATCTTTTCCGGTGGATAGTTGCGCATCTCGTCAATCTCGATCAGCGTATTTTCCGGCACATTCAGATATCCCAGCTCAGACGCGGTGGAAATGATATTCACCATACTCCGTCCTTCCACGACCACCTTCCGTCCATACTTATATGCAGAATTGATGATCTGCTGTACACGGTCCACATTGGACGCGAACGTGGCGATGATGAGCCTGCTGTTCTGATGCTCCGCGAAAATATGGTCAAAGGTAATTCCTACTGTCCGTTCCGACTGGGTAAATCCCTTCCGCTCCGCGTTCGTGCTGTCTGACATCAGCGCCAGCACGCCTTTTTTTCCGATCTCCGCAAAGCGCTGCAGGTCAATGGCATCTCCGAATACCGGTGTATAATCCACCTTAAAGTCGCCCGTATGCACCACGATCCCTGCCGGAGAATACAGCGCCAGCGCCGACGCGTCCTGGATGCTGTGATTCGTCTTAATAAACTCAATGCGGAACTGCCCCAGATTGATGGACTGTCCGTGATGGACGACCCTTCTTCTTGTCGTCCGCAGCAGATTATGCTCCTTTAACTTATTCTCTATGATTCCCATAGTCAACTTCGTCGTATAGATTGGAAGGTTCATCTCCTTCAAAATATACGGAAGCGCGCCGATATGATCCTCATGTCCATGAGTGATCACAAATCCCTTCACTTTCTCAATATGATCCTTCAGATAACTGACATCCGGTATCACCAGATCAATCCCCAGCATATCATCCTCGGGAAAGGCCAGACCGCAGTCCACCACAATAATACTGTCTTCATACTCAAAGGCAGTAATATTCATTCCGATCTGCTCCAGCCCTCCAAGAGGAATGATACGCAGCTTTCCAATATTCTCTTTTTTCAAAAACACACCTCCATCTTTATATTATGTATCATGTATTTATATCACATTGTAATATCCGTATTCTCCAGCAGTTCCTCAAACACGCCGGAAACAGCCTTCAATTCCGTGTCTTCTTCTACGATCTCATAAATACAGTCTCCGTCTTCCCCATTGCCGGACTCCCGCAGGATCAGACATTCCGCGTCGCCCTCCTCGGAATCCGTCACAAGGATATATGTAGAACCGTTGATCTTCGTCTGCTCCAATACAAAAAATTCAACCGCTTCATCCGTATCATCGAAAGTAAATTCAATCTTTTCCATTCTGCTTCCCCTTACTGCCGTAACTCCAATACTGATTCCAGTTCGCGCCCTGGCCGATAATCCGCAGGCGCGTCATCTGTTCACTCCCTCACCGATGTCTCCGCGGATGCATCTCCTGTCCGCAGAGAATCCAGGTATCCCTGCAGGATAAAGACCGCCGCGATCTTATCGATGTACTTCTTCCTGTCCTCCCGCCGAACCTGGCTCTCGATCAGCGTCCGTTCGGCAGCCACGGTCGTCAGACGCTCGTCCCACATGACCACTTCCAGGCCGGTCCGCCGAATGAGCATTTTCTGAAACTCCAGAGACTTCTCCGCCCGTTCCCCGATATCATGATTCATGTGCCTGGGCAGCCCCAGTACGATCCTGCCCACCTCATATTCCCGGATCAGCTCCTCCAGCCTTGCGCAGGTCCGTCTGAGCTTGTTCTCCTCTTTTCGTTCAATCGTCTCAATCCCCTGGGCAGTCAGAAGCAAGGCATCGCTGATCGCGACACCTACTGTCTTCTCCCCATAGTCCAATCCCATGATCCTCATAACAGATTATGCCCAGGAATTGTGCTCGATATACGCTTTTAACAATTCTTCCACCAATTCGTCCCGCTCCACCTTCATAACCAGGCTTCTGGCTCCGTTATAGCTGGTAATATATGTCGGATCGCCGGACATCACATACCCCACGATCTGATTCACTGGATTATATCCCTT
This sequence comes from Schaedlerella sp., assembly GCF_056796775.1. NCBI lineage: Bacteria > Bacillati > Bacillota > Clostridia > Lachnospirales > Lachnospiraceae > Schaedlerella > Schaedlerella sp. The sequence goes on along the minus strand of NZ_JBQIKP010000039.1, from coordinate 30,639 downwards.
TTCCTTCAATGCCTTGAACACGATCTCCAGAATGTCCTTCGCTGAGATCTGCGGTCCCGGCTCCACCTGAAAGAATTGGGTATTACTTAAATCGCTCATGTTTTTTCCCTCCATTTCACTTCTGTTCTTTCTGTCAGTCTCGAAACAAAACACTCAGCAACGCCGTACTTTTCACTTTGATTCCACTGCCGCCTGAGCAAAAGACGTCCACAGTCACTGACACTTCCTGCTGCCTATTGTAGTTTCAATCCTCCATGAGGACATATTTCAAACACACTCTATCTACTATTCTAATATAAACCCATCCAAAATTCAATGAATAATTTGTAAATCCTCATTTATCCGGATTTTTCTAATCTGATTCTGCAGATTTTCCTCTGCTTCCAGCGCAATCTTCAGATATTCCCGGGTGTGGCCCACCTGATATTCCCTGCCGCCCTCGGTCATGCCTTCCTCCACCAGAACTTCCACTTCCTTTCCCAGAAAGCTCCTCTCATACGCCGCCTGCTTCCTCTTCCCCAGTTCGATCATCCTCCGGCTTCGTTCCGCCTTCACAGGCTCCGGCACCTGGTCCGGCATGGCGGCAGCCCTGGTCCCCTCTCTCCTGGAATATTTGAAAATGTGAGTCTCATAAAAATCAACCTGATCCACAAATTCCATGGAAGCGGCAAATTCCTCCTCCGTCTCCCCCGGAAAACCTACGATAATATCCGTGGTCAGTGCCGGATTCCGAAAATATTTCCGCAGAAGGGCGCATTTTTCCAAGTACTCCGCCGTCGTATAGCGCCGGTTCATCCGTTTCAGAGTCGCGTCACAGCCACTCTGCAGCGACAGATGGAAATGCGGACACAGCTTCACAAGCCCCGCCGCCGTCCGGACAAATTCCTCCGTAATGATCCGGGGCTCCAGGGAACCCAGCCGGATCCGCAGGATCCCGTCCACCTCGTGGACCGCCCGGATCAGAGCCAGAAGGTCCGTTCCTTCCTGTCCCGCAGTGAAATGTTCCTCCCTGTTTAATATTTCCCCGGACGCTTCCGAGCCTTCGTGATTAGGAGCCTTTTCCCGGAAATCCGCCCCGTAGGAGCTCAGATGGATCCCGGTCAGCACCACTTCCCGGTAGCCGTTTCGGGCCAGCTCCCGCACCTCTTCCACGACGCTCTTCAGGCTCCGGCTTCGCACCCGCCCCCGGGCAAAAGGAATGACGCAGTAGGAGCAGAACTGGTTGCACCCGTCCTGCACCTTGATATAAGCCCGGGTATGCTCCCCCGGTTTTGTCAGATGGAGCTCCTCATATTCGCCGGTATGGTTGATATCGATCACCCGGCTCATCTGCCCGTCTTCCTCCGCGCCGTCCTGCAGATATTCTTCCAGGATCCGCGCCAGGTCTTTCTTCCGGTTATTCCCGATCACAATATCCACCGAAGGATCCATCGCGAGATGCCCCTCCTCCCGGGCCTGCACGTAGCATCCCGCCGCGACCACCACCGCGTCCGGATTCATTTTCCTGGCGCGGCGCAGCATCTGTCTGGACTTCCTGTCCGCAATATTAGTCACGGTACAGGTATTGATGATATAAACATCCGCCCGCTCCTGAAAAGGCACAATCTCATATCCCGCCCCCTCCAGCAGCTCCTGCATCGCCGCCGTCTCATATGCATTTACCTTACAACCCAGATTATGCAATGCCGCTTTTCTCATAGCTTCCCCCGAATTTTATATAGTAGCTGATTTTTACATGCCGTGAATAGTAGTTACAGGTCACACCTTGACCAGGCGTGCCCTGTAACTCAGGCCGTCATTTTAAATTGCCTACGGCAATGGACGGCCTGAATACCAGCTCTTATGTGCATCCTCCCGACCAATCAGCGTGGTGATTGGTCGGGGTGTGACATGTAACGAATAGTAACGAATAGTAACATTTTTTTCATCACTTTTCTTGACTTTTACAAGACTATCCCGTAGAATGAATGCAGGGCGTAACGGCCCTTCAAACTCATCATCCAAAGGAGGGATATATCATGATGAAAACAGTGCAGATTTCATTAAATTCAATCGACAAAGTGAAGTCATTTGTTAATGAGATCACGAAGTATGATAATGACTTTGATTTAGTATCCGGAAGATATGTTATAGATGCCAAGTCCATCATGGGCATTTTCAGTCTGGATCTGTCCAAGCCGATCGACCTCAACATCCACGCTGATGGAGAACTGGAGGACATACTGGCTGCCCTGGATGCGTACATTATCAAATAAGCTGCCCGATCACCGGCGGGCCTGGCAAGCTGATATCTGAATATAAGCTTGTCCGCCGCACCAGGCTGTCTCACATAGGAGGCAGCCTTTTTTGTTCTGTTTAATCTAAAAAGCTTCTCCGAATCTTCCTCACTTTTATTCACCCGGCTGCCGCCGGCGTCCTAACGGATCTCAATCACTTCCGTAGTCTCAACCGCTGTTTTCACAAGCTCCTCAATCTGTTCCTCCAGATTCCGCTCCGACTTTTCGATCCGCTCCAGATCCGGCCTTGTCACCGGATGCTTTGCCACAAAAATCGTACAGCAGTCCTCAAAAGGCTGGATGGATGTCTCATAGGTATCAATCTTCTGCGAGATCTCCACAATCTCCCGTTTGTCAAATCCAATCAGCGGGCGGTAGACCGGAAGACTGCACACCGCGTTGGTCGCCGCAAGGCTCTGCATGGTCTGGCTGGCAACCTGTCCGATGCTCTCTCCGGTGATCAGCCCCAGACAGCCGTCCTTCCGCGCAAAATGCTCCGCGATCTTCATCATATACCGGCGCATGATGATGGTCAGCTCCTCGTGAGGACATTTTTCATAGATATATAACTGGATATCTGTAAAATTCACCACATGCAGCCGGATGGGCCCTGCATACCGGGCCACCAGCTTTGCCAGATCCACCACCTTTTCCTTGGCGCGCTCGCTGGTATAAGGGGGCGCGTGGAAATAGGTCGCCTCCAGCGCAACACCCCGCTTCGCGATCATATACCCCGCGACCGGGCTGTCGATCCCGCCGGAAAGCAGAAGCATGGCGCTCCCATTGGTTCCCACCGGCATGCCCCCCGGTCCCGGGATGATCTCCGAATAGACATAGACCTCCTCCCGGATCTCCACATTCAGCAGGATATCCGGTGTATGCACGTCCACGCGCATCTGAGGAAATGCCTCCAGGATCGCTTCCCCCAGGGCACAGTTGATCTCCATGGAGTTAAGCGGATAATGCTTGTTGCTCCTGCGCGATTCCACTTTAAAAGTCTGATTCTTTTCCGGATACCGTTCCGCCACATAAGCGATAATATCCTCCTTGAGCTGATCAAAGCCTGCATTTGCCAGACGGACCACCGGACAGATGCCTACGATCCCGAACACCCGGCTCAGGGCATCCGCCGCGTCCTCCTGGTCATATTCCCCTTCGCAGTCCACATAGACTCTGCCGTGGGTCTTGCGGACCGCGAAGGTCCCGTCCACATCCTTTAAGGCATACCGAATCTGGCGCACCAGCGCGTCCTCAAACATATACCGGTTCTTCCCCTTGATCCCGATCTCACCGTACTTAATTAAAAATGAATGAAACTTCATGCTGTTCTCCTTTAGATTTCCAAAGGGCAGAGTTCCTCTGCCCCTGTCCATCGTTACAGGTCACTGGTGAACCAGCTTCCTGTAACGACCCATTTCAGCGCCTTGTAAACTTCCGCAGTACCGGTACACAATTATATAATGTTTCCAGCGTATAGTCAATTTCCTCTTTTGTGGTAAACTCCGACATGCTGAACCGCAGCGTGGCGTCCAGATATTCCCGGGCCGCGCCGATCCCCTTGAGCACACCGCTCACCGCGGGATGATTGGAGGCGCAGGCGGAACCGGAGGACACATAGATCCCCTTTTCCTCCAGCGCATGGAGCAGCACCTCGCCGCGGATCCCCGCAAAGCCCACGCTGATGATGTGGGGCGCGCTGTTCTCATCCGTCAGCCCGTGGATTGTCGTATTCGGAATCTTCGTGACCCCTCCCAGGAAATGCTCCTTCAATTCCCGCATCAGCGCCACCTTCATGTCCAGATCCCGGTAGATCATCTTCGATGCCAGGCCGATCCCCGCGATCCCCGGTACATTTTCCGTGCCGGAACGGATATTTTTCTGCTGCTCTCCGCCGTACACGATGGGAGTGATCTTCACTCTCTCATTGATATAGAGGAAGCCGATCCCCTTGGGTCCGTGGATCTTGTGCCCGCTGGCGGACAAAAGATCCGCGCCCAGCCGCTTCGGATAGATCCTGTATTTCCCGAAGCCCTGAACCGCGTCCGTATGAAATAAGATCGCCGGGTTATAGCTTTTTACGATCCTTGCCGCCTGTTCGACGGGCTGCACGGCTCCCACCTCGTTGTTCACATACATGACCGACACCAGGATCGTTTCCTTGCAGAGCGCTTCCCGCAGTGCCTCCAGCTTAATCTGCCCGTTGGCATCCACCGGAAGGTAGGTGACCCGGAAGCCCTCTTCCTCCTCCAGATGGCGCATTGTATTGAGGATCGCCGGATGCTCGATGGCGGACGTAATCAGATGATTGCCCGACCTGCGCGCCGCCCTTGCGGTTCCGATCAGAGCCAGGTTGTCGCTCTCCGTCCCGCCCGAAGTAAAGAAAATTTCCTTCGCATTCACCTTCAAAAGCCGGGCGAGGGTCTCTTTTGATTCCTTGACATAGTGCTCTGCCTCCACACCCTTGCGGTGCATGGAGGAGGGATTGCCATAATCCCTGCACATTACTTTATAAACCAGTTCGCCGACCTCCGGATAGCACCGGGTGGTCGCCGAATTATCCAAGTAAACTTCCATGATATCTTTCCTTTTTTTATTTCTTACTTACAAAATATGATAGAACCGGGAGAGTCGTTCCTGATTCGGTCCTGTATTGGCCGGATGCCGCGCGGCGCGTGTGCGGCACTGCGTGAGCAGTCATCTGTATATCCTTGCTACTCCAAATGATAAAGCAGCATGGACAGCATCACGAATCCGGCCGTTTCCGTCCGCAGGATCCGTCTCCCCAGCGTTACCGGCGCCGCGCCGAGAGCCACGGCCTGCTCCACCTCCGCTTCCTCGAATCCGCCCTCCGGCCCGATAAAGATCCCCACCGACTGTCCCGGACGGATCCCTTCAATGACCTGCCGGGTGGCCTCCATTCCTTCCGCTTTTTCATAGGGGATCAGGAGCACATCCAGTTCCCCGGCAGAGGCAAGCGCCTCGGAAAAGGTCATGGCCTCCCGCACCCGGGGGATCCGGCTGCGTCCCGACTGCTTGGCTGCGGATTCCGCAATGGCATTCCACCGCGCGGTCTTTTTCTGCGCCTTCTTCTCATCCAGCCTGACCACCGTCCGGCCTGTCACTACCGGCACGACCTCATACACGCCAAGCTCCGTAGCCTTCTGGATGATCAGCTCCATCTTGTCGCTCTTCGGAAGCCCCTGAAACAGGTATAACTTCGAAGAAAGCTCCCTGTTTTCCTTCCAGGTATCCACGATCTCAAACCACACCAGTCCGTCCGTGAAGGACTCCAGCGCGCAGAGATACTGCATCCCCTCCCCGTCGCTGACCATCACCTGGTCTCCGCGCTTCATGCGGAGGACATTTTTAATGTGGTTCACATCCGGGCCTTCCACATAGAGCCTGCTTCCCTGTATCTGCGAATGTTGTATAAAAAAACGATGCATTTCCTTTCTCCTGTCAAAACGCGTTCCTGCTCAGACCATGACCGGATGCGCGCGGCAACGGCATATCTCCTTATGCGGCTGTCTGCATCCTATGATACTGTGCAGCAGATGTACTAGCGCTCCGTTTATTTCCTCGCCGTCACGGACACCCACTCGCCCTGGTAAGTCACCTCCAGGACTTCCAGCCCGGCCCGCTCCACTGCTTCCACGACCGTCTGTTCCTTGTCGTCAATGATCCCGCTGGTGATGTAGATCCCGCCCGTTTTCAGCTGGGACACGATCACCGGGGTCAGCTCCACGAGCACATCCGCCAGGATATTTGCCGCCACGATGTCATACTTCTCATATCCCACCCGCTCCTGGATCTCTGGGTCGTTGATGAGGTTGCCAATCATGACCTCGTACTGGTCCGGACGGATGCCGTTTCCCTGCATGTTCTCATGGGTGGCCTCCACGGCACAAGGATCCAGATCCGTCCCCACCGAATAGGCTGCCCCGAATTTGAGCGCCAGCATCCCCAGGATCCCGCTGCCGCAGCCCACATCCAGGATCCGGGTCCGGTCGGTCACGTATTTGCGGATCTGGCGGATACAGAGCTGGGTCGTCTCATGCATCCCCGTGCCGAACGCCGTGCCCGGGTCAATGTGGATGACCATTTTCTCACTGTCCTCCGGCTTCACATCCTCCCAGGACGGAATGATCAGGATGTCATCCACATAAAACTGATGAAAATACTGCTTCCAGTTGTTCATCCAGTCCAGATCCTCGGTCTGGGATTCCTCAATGATGCCTTCTCCCACGTCCGTCCACGCGGAAAGCTCTGAAAGCCCGCCGCGCACCTCCGCGAGGATTGCCCCCGCATCCTCCTCTTCGTCCAGGTAAAAGCTTAAGTAAGCCACCCCGTCGTCCGCCCCGGTCTCCGGCAGGATATCCACAAACATCTGCTCCTTGTCGGCCGCGGTCAGAGGAACCTTATCCTCAATCTCCACCCCCTGGATGCCAAGATCCATCAGCATGCTGCTGACAATATCCTCGGCTTCGGTCGTTGTTTTCAAACGAAATTTATTCCATTTCATAATCGTTCCTCCTCGTATTCTATGAAACGCCCACTCACCTTCGTTCAGCGGCATGCCGCCTTCCTCCTACCACAGGTGCAGCTCCTTCGCCTTCCGCGCGGTATTCTGATGGTTCTCATTGCGGATCTCCCCGCTCTTGCCGCCGGTCTTCCGGCAAAGATAGATCTCCCCGATCTCCATGGACTTGTCCAATGCCTTGCACATGTCATAGATCGTCAGAAGGGCCACGCTCACCCCGGTCAGCGCCTCCATCTCCACCCCGGTCTTGCCTGTCGTCTTCACCGTGCAGTAGCAGTAGATCGTAGATTCCTCCGGCGCCATCTCAAACCGCACCCTACAGTTGGTCAAAGGCAGGATATGGCACATCGGGATCAGTTCCGACGTCCGCTTGGCTCCCATGATCCCCGCCGTGGACGCCACGCCCAGCACGTCTCCTTTCCCCACCGTCCCGTTCCGGATCGCCTCATATACCTCGGGGCTCACCTGGATCTTCCCGGTGGCCGCCGCCTCCCGGACCGTGTCCTCCTTATTCGTCACGTCTACCATGACTGCCTTTCCCTCTTCGTCAAAATGCGTCAGCCCCATATCCATCTCCCTTTCCCCCGATCTGTTTCCTGTACCCGTTTTACCTTCCCGGCTGCTTTCATCCTCTGTTCCGCAAAAAACGGCCGTTTCGCTCCGTTCATCATGGTTTCGATTATACTGAAAACTGCCGGGCCTGTCAACATTTTAGAAAATAACAGGCTGGCCGGTAGAATCATTGGTTACAGGTCACACCTTGACCAGGCGTGCCCTGTAACTCAGGCCGTCATTTTAAATTGCCTACGGCAATGGACGGCCTGAATCCCAGCTTTTATGTGCATCCTCCTGACCAATCAGCGTAGTGATTGGTCAGTGTGTGACATGTAACAATAATTGGAACTTCAAAAAAATACCCGCTGCCCAATTCCACCAGGCAGCGGGTAATCCTTTATTGTTTTGCCAAAAGCTTCTTCGTCAGCTTCTTCACCTTTTTCTTACATTTCCCGCAGCCCTTCCCGGCCCGAGTCATTTTCTTCACTTCCTTAAATGAGGAAGCCCCCTTTTCCACAGCGTCCGCCACGTCCCCCTTGGTCACCTGATAGCAGGGACAGATCACTTTCCGGCGGTTCATGGCTACAGTACCAGGGAAGGCGCGGAATAGACGCGCGCGCCCAGCTCATTGTCCAGCATATACAGGCTCTTCGGGTCATCTCCGAACAGTTCGAATTTCTTTACCAGCGTCTCCGCGTTGTTTTCCTCCTCGCCCTGCTCCTTCACGAACCAGTCCAGGAACTGCATGGTGCGGAAATCCTTTACGGAATGCGCCGCCTCATAGATCGTGTGGATCAGCTCGGTCACATACTGCTCATGCTTCAATCCCGCTTCCAGAACCGACTTCGCGTCGGTGATCTCAACAGACGGCTTGTCGATGGCCTCCAGGACCACCTTTTCCCCATTGTTCTGCAGATACTGCAGCATCAGCATCGCATGGTCGCGCTCCTCCTGGACCTGGATCCTGTACCAGTTGCCGAATCCGTCCAGTCCTTCGTCATAATAATAATTTGAAAAATCCAGATACAGGTACGCGGAATAAAATTCCTTGTTGACCTGCTGATTTAATAATTCTACCACTTTCTTGTCCAACATCTCTATATCCTCCTTCTGTACTTTCACGATCTCCTGACCGCTTTTTCCGCCCTCTATTATACACTTCTGGTTTTGTTCTGTAAATATGGAAATCTTAGTATTCATTGACAAAAAACAGCCGAAATTATATAATAAAGCAAGCGGACCGCGCGGTGATTTTGCAAGGCAGGAGCGCTGTAACAGCTTCTGTTTTCCGGACACCATACTTTACCGTCAGATGATTTTGAGGAGGGAAAATATTATGGCATACTGTAAAAAATGCGGAGCTCAGATTGATGATGAGGCCGTAATCTGCCCCCACTGTGGAGTATCACAGACTACCATGCCGCCCACCGTGGACAACGGCGGATTCCTGTGGGGCCTTCTGGGGTGCTGCATCCCCCTGGTCGGCCTGATCCTGTTTCTTGTCTGGAAGGACACAAAGCCCAGGACCAGCAAAGCCGCAGGGATCGGGGCGCTGACCGGCGTCATAATCGGAGTCGTATTTTATGTATTGATCTTCATTCTGAGCATGAGTACGGCATACTACATGCATTAACAACATGGCATGGCTTTACAAATGGCTGCCGATCTTTTTCGGCTGCCATTGCCGGCCTGACCGGTCTTTTTTTTACCGCGGCAGGCAGTTTCCCGTCTGCGCCCGCTGTACCGGAGAGCTGATCGGGATCTTGGCGCTGCTTTTTACGTACCATGCCGGCCATCCCCATGCAGGATTCTCCTGTGTCCTGCTGCTCCCGCTCATCACCGACGGACTGGTTCAGCTCTGCACGTCCTATGAGAGCAAAAATCTCCGCCGTCTCTGGACGGGGATCCTGTTTGGCTACGGTCTGACAAATCTTTTCTTCTTGTCAGTTACCGCAGTTTCCCATTTAGGATTTGCCGCAGGTCTGAAGCTGAAAGGCCTGTAACTCCTTCCGCCGCCAGGCAGATTTCCATCTGTGCGGCTGGGCAGGTCTCATCGTCCGGATTTTCAAGAGAGGTTCCCCATGAAACGATTACTGATCACAGGCGCGTCCGGCTTTCTCGGCAGACGGGCCGCGGCATTTTACAACGACACATACGAGATCTGCGCTCCCTCCCGCACGGAGCTGGACATCACTGATCCAGAAACTGTATACGCGGCATTCCGCCGTTTCAGGCCCCACTGCGTCCTCCACTGCGCCGCCGTTTCCGACCTTGGCATGTGCGAAAAGGATCCCAAAGGCTCCTGGCGGATCAACGTAGGCGGCAGCAGAAATATGGCCGCGGCCGCGGCGGAATTTTCCGCAAAATGCCTGCTCTGCGGCTCCGACCAGGTTTATTTCGGAAATGGGATCAAGGGCCCCCACAGGGAAGAGGAGCCCATCGCCCCTCCCACCGTTTACGGCAGGGAAAAGAAGGCGGCAGAGGAAGAATGCCTGGCAGTCAATCCGGACTGCGTCATCCTGCGCCTGACCTGGATGTATGACACCTGTACCCTGGCCCCGCAGGAGCATGGCGACTTTTTCCGGACACTGGCTGACCGGCTGCGGACATGGGCTCCTCTCAGCTATCCCGTTTACGACATTCGTGGGATCACCGACGTAAACGAGGTCATCCGCAATTTCGAAAGCGCCCTGGAATTAACCGGCGGGATTTATAATTTCGGTTCCCCGAATCACAGGAACACCTACGAAACCGTCCGTGCCATGTTCACAGCCCTTGGATGGGATCCGCGCTCCCTGACAAAAAATGAAGAAGCCTTCGCCGCAGATCCCCGGGATATCAGCATGGACACCGGAAAATTGAACGACAGCGGAATCACGTTTTCTTCCACCCTAGATGCACTGGCGCGAAACGGGCGGATGCTTCGATCTTAGGCACTGAATTCCTGAACGTGTCCTCCCCAAACATCACCCATTTGTCATGGGTTCCTCTGGATTGGCGCCGCTTCCCGCACGTATTTCCCGATTATCAGGAAAAGCAGCAGCACCGCCCCCAAGGCAGAGCACCAGGCTCCGGCCTTTCTCCCCGGCGCATGATAAACCAGCTTCACATCATGTCTCCCTTTCCCGATTTCAAATCCAAGAAATGCCATATTCACCTTCTTTGCTTCCACAGGCTCCCCGTCCACCTGAACCTCAAAATTCGGATCATAGGGAATAGAAGTCACAAAGTACCCTTCCCTTTCCACATCCACGGAACCCGCGGTCACCTGCCCTTTTGTCCGTTCCCAATCCGGATGAAACTCCGACTGATACAGCCTGCCGCTCCGTTCCCGGTTCGTTTGCTCCCCCCAGTCTCCCAGAAAACAGGTGAGCCCCGTGATCTCATAATCCCCCTTTCCAAATGAAAGCTCCGCCGACTGCTCCCCTTGTTCCAGCAAAACCGCAAAAGAGAATGTAGTATTTCCGTTATAGTAAAAATGATTCCCGGCCGTCAGCTTATTTTGTTCCCCTTCCAGCCGTACCGCGACATCCTGCGACGGATGATGATTCTTGACCTGAAACTGCAGGAACAAGATCTGACCTGGCTCTGCCGCATCTGCCGGGTTCGCGGCTCCACTGCCGGAATCCATCCCCCGCCTCGGCTCCTCCGCTTCCGTAGCTTCCGTTCCGGAATCCCCGCTCCGGTCCGGTTCCCGCCCATCCATTTCGCCCATCCCGGAAATCTCTGCCCGGACCGTCCCCGTCTTTTCCGCCCGAATCCGGTAACCGTCTCCCGTCTTTACAATCTGGAGCGAATCACTGCTCTCCGCCGGCAGTACAATCTCCGCCGGTTTCAATGCCTGCCGGACTTCCTCCAAGATCCGCCGCTCCATTTCTGTGCTTCCGCCGCTTGCTTCCCGGTCTTCCGTGCTTCCGCTTCCTGCTTCCCGGTCTTCCGTGCTTCCGCTTCTCGCTTCCCCGCCTTCCGTGCCTCTGGATTCCGGTTCATCCTCCTCCGCAGGCCCAACCGCCCCATAAACCAGCGCCATCTGATGATAAGGAAAATCCAGCTCCTCATATGTATTTTCCGAAATTATCCGGTCCGTCACATAAGCCGCCGGAGCCGCACATAGATTTTCATAAATATCCATCCCATCCCCCCTTCTCACAAGCTCATATCCTGGGACTTCTTCGTCTGAGATCAGATACCGCACTCCCATCATCTGCCGAAATACCGGATTTTTTGACACGGACTGCATCAGGTCATTGCGGAAGGGCTCCTCCACCTCAAACACATTTTTCCGAAACTCCTGGTATCCCTCGTTGTAGGATGACGAATATACCGATGAAATATACTGCCTCATATCCCAGACCCGGTTCAGATCCGCCGCGTTTTCCGACTCGCTTCCTGCCTGCTCCAGCCGGTAAAATCCTTTGTCTCTCTCCAGGATTTCCTCTACTGCCTGTCCAATCGCCGGATCCGTCACTGCTTCATAAAACTCCCGGCTTTCCACCCGCCCTGCCTTCTCGTGAAATACACTTCCATACAGGATCAGAAATACCACCGGAGAAGCCATCAAAAGCATCAGCCTTTTTCTCCGCCAGAACAGCAGAAAGCATCCCGTCATGATGGCTCCATCCGTCAAAAACAATGCTCCGTACTGTGAAAATTCCGAATGTCTCTGCCCCAGAGCCAGAAGCCAGAGCGTCACCAAAAACGGAATCATTCCCGCCACAAACGAAACCTCTCTGTTTTCCAGCTTTTTTAAATAGCATGCTATCAGATAGCAGAGCAGAGGCAGGCACGGGATCAACGCCTTGTCCCTGACGTAGAGCCCTCCGTTCAGCGCCCATGCGAAAAAGGGAATTGTCAGAATGGCAGCGCATCCCCAGAACAGCACACGTTCCTCCGCCTTTTTATAAGTAAATCCCGTAATCAGAACTGTGATCATCAGAGTCGGCAGCCCGATCCCATAGGGGGTATAGATCAGCCTGTCCACCTGCAGGTTCGGAATCCATACAGAAGCCAGGCTGACCCCGGCCTTCGCTCCTTCCCGTCCGGTCAGCGCCGCAGCTGTGGGAATCAGCAGAATCCCGCTCAGCAGGACAGCAATCAGCATGGGCCATAAAAACCGGATCCCGTCCCGTAAAAATCCCGTGATCGTGATCCTCTGCCTCTCCCCATCCTGCATCCTGTAAATCATATTCTTTCCTGCGGACTCGCTTATGATCTCCTCACTTTTCACATTGCATGCTATACTTTCCGAACAAAGACATTCTTTTATTTCTTCTGCCCTGCCTTCTGGATCTGTATCACATGCTGTCTTTTTCTCAAATGATTCTTTTTTGTTTCTTTGTAAAATCACATAGCATACTATCTTTTCAAAAAATAATCGTTTTCCATTTCCTCTTCCTTTTGTATCGCATGCTATGTTTTTACCAGAAAAATAATTCTCCGCTTCTCTTCCGCTTCGCCCTTTTCCTTCCACATACCGGTATATCCCATACAGTACCAATACCAGCATTCCCCCGATGCTGAAATAAAAGCTGGTCAGGATCATCAGAAACACACTGACCGTATAAAGCAGCTTCCCGCCCTTTTCAAAGTAATTGTCCACTCCCCAAAATGCCATACACAAAAAAGGCATATAATTGACAAACATGATCTGACAATAGGAATGAAAGATCATGGGGCCCGACAGAAGATACATCAGCGCCGTCATGAAGCTGATCCTGCCGGAAAATCCCCGTCTCAAAAGCCACCCGTAAAGCAGCTCCGCAGACGCCGTCAGGCTCACGATCGAAGCCCCCATCAGATAATCCCCCATTTTCACGGAGGGAAACAGATACGAGATCAGGATCACCGGACTGAACAGCCCATAATAAGAAAAATGATAGATATTCTGCCCGCCTCCGATATTTGCCGCGAATTCCGGAAACAATTCCCCCGTTTCGTAGAACTGCTTCCGAAAATAATCCGGAATCACACTGTGCTGACTGATCCAGTCCACATTTGAGCCAAAAATCCCAAATCTCCCGACGAAGCACCAGCAGAAGAACACCGACGCCAGCCCCAGCAGAAGGAAAGGCAAAACCCGCATGCAGCGCCAACTGTATTTCTGTCCGTACCTCATAGATCCGCTCCTCCTCTTTCCTGATTTCTCCACTACTTCTCTCTTATCTTTTCACTGCCTGTAGCCACTCAAGACTCCGCCCGATACCTTCTTTTCCTCCCGGCTGTTCTGCATCGGGATCACATTCTTATCCTCCCGGCCTCTCTTTTTCAATGCAGACGCCGCTTCCTCCCGGCTGTCTTCCTTTAAAATAAATACCGGTCTGCGCTTCGTCTCCAGATACGTCTTCGACAGGTACTGCCCCACGATCCCCGTACAGAACAGCTGGATCCCGCTGACCAGAAAAATGATGCACACCAGAGACGGCCACCCGGACACCGGATCTCCCCACACGATCGTTCGCACGATGATGAACAGGATCATGAAAAAGGACAGCCCGCAGAACACCATTCCCATGACCGACGCCAGAGAAAGAGGCGCCACCGAAAATCCCGTGATCCCCTCCAGGGAATACAGGAAAAGCTTGCGCACAGACCATTTCGTCTCCCCCGCGGCCCGCTCCACATTTTCATATTCCAGCCATTTCGTCTCAAAGCCGACCCATTCAAAGATCCCTTTCGAAAAACGGTTATATTCGCTCATTTCCAGCACCGCATCCACCATCCTGCGGCTCATCAGACGGTAATCCCTGGCCCCGCTCTCAAACCGGATCTTGGAAATGCGATTGACAAGGTCATAGAATTTTTCCGACAGGAAGGAGCGGATCCTCGGCTCCCCGGTCCTCGTCGAGCGCTTCGCTGCCACGCACTCATATCCCTCCTCCGTTACGATCCGGTACATTTGAGGCAAAAGCTCCGGCGGATCCTGCAGGTCCGCATCCATAACCGCCGCAAAATCCCCTGTCACATGTTTGAGTCCCGCATAGATTGCGGCCTCTTTTCCGAAATTTCTGGAAAATGACAGGAAACAGCAGCGTCCATCCTGTTCACTCATCTTTCGCATCACCCCAAGCGTTCCGTCCGTCGAACCGTCGTCCACAAACAGCAGCTCAAATTCCACCTCCGGCATTCCATCCATCACAGCCGACATTTTTTCATAATATACCGGCAAAGCCTCCTCTTCATTCAGACAAGGAACTATAATGCTGATCTTCTTCATGTCTTTTCCTCTCCTTTACTATTCTCTGCCCTTCGTATACCTGCTCTCTCGAACAACTATACTTTATCCCTAATTTATTAAAAACCAGGCAAAAAATATCTTAAAATTTCTTAAGGACAAACCAAAATTTTCTTAATGCCTCCCTTTTGATACTTTATAGTATACCCAGAAAAAATCACAAACCATTCACGATCCGTAATTATCACGAAATTGTGATAAAAATTCAGCGCGCAAAAAAAACATATTGATTTTTACTGCAAAAAATGGTTATCTATATATAGGGTTGTCCTGCCGGACCGGCGCTTTTTCGTTCCCGGCTTTTCCATCCCGGATAACTAATATAAGTCAAAACCGCGCGGCAAGCCGCAGGGTATCTGCCCTTCGCGGCATCCGTTAAGTATCCATGCATTGCTTCGCGGAAATAAAAAGAGTGAGGTGCACAAGATGAAACCGATAAAAGAAGGAAAGGTCCGTGAGATCTACGACAACGGCGACAGCCTGATCATGGTTGCCACAGACCGAATCAGCTGCTTTGACGTGATCCTGAAAAATGACGTGACCAAAAAAGGAACCGTATTGACACAAATGTCCCGTTTCTGGTTTGATATGACTAAGGATATTCTGCCCAACCACATGATCTCCACCGATGTGGCCGACATGCCCGAATTTTTCCGTCAGCCTCAGTTTGACGGAAACAGTATGATGTGCCGGAAGCTCAACATGCTCCCCATCGAATGTATTGTCCGGGGATACATCACCGGAAGCGGCTGGGCCAGCTACCAGAAGGACGGCACGGTATGCGGCATTGCGCTGCCGGAAGGGCTTCAGGAATCCGACCAGCTTCCAGAGCCGATCTACACCCCTTCCACCAAGGCCGAGATCGGGGACCATGACGAAAACATTTCCTACGAGCAGAGCATTGCCCATCTGGAAAAATATTTCCCGGGCAAGGGCGAGGAATACGCGTCCAAGCTCCGCAATCATACCATCGCGCTCTATAAGAAATGTGCGGATTACGCAAGAAGCCGCGGCATCATCATTGCGGATACCAAATTCGAGTTCGGCCTGGATGAGGACGGCAATCTCGTCCTCGGCGATGAGATGCTCACACCCGACAGCTCCCGTTTCTGGCCCGCTGACGAGTACGAGCCGGGGCACGGCCAGCCCTCCTTCGACAAGCAGTTTGCCCGTGACTGGCTCAAGGCAAACCCGGGCAATGACTGGACGCTTCCGGAGGATATCGTAGAAAAGACGATCGGCAAATACCTGCAGGGATATGAGATGCTGACCGGTGAGAAGCTCTGAGCCGCGTAAGGAACACCCACTGACGAAATATGTTCTGCATTCAGACAAAAGAAGACACCAGCTCCATAAAGTACATGGGGCGGTGTCTTTTTCTTCACTGGCACAGATCTATATATTTATTCATCAAATTCCAACACAACGATATCGAACTTATCCGTGGACTTAATCTCCTTCACGATCCCCTTCCGGGATTTCAGCCGCTCATAACTCCGGAAGTTCGCGCTCATCCCAAGCATATGCTCCAGTATATAATAATAGGAAGAAGGGAGCACCCCTTCCGTAATATTCATCTCCTGCCCGATCTGAAAAGCATCCTTATCCTCAATCGTAAATTCCATCCGTCTCATGACATCCCTCCTCCTTGCCGCTGCCCTGCCGTCACTCATCTGCCTTCCTCAAAAGCCGCTCTTCCCGGCATCTGCCGCATGGCCGCTCCCGGTGATTCTCCGGCATCTGTCACGCATCCGCCTCCTAGTACAGCATTGCGTATATAATGGTGAATAATGTGCCTGATATTTTTGTCAGGACAAGGCGGAGGAAAGAGACGATGCGGTGGCATCGTTGATTGACGACAACGCAGAACTGGCAGAAATAGCAGGTGCAGAATTCACCGTTAATTACGCAATGCTGTACTGGTACAACCCGCAATAATTCTCCACACCTTTCACATGTCTAAATTTTCATCTGCTGCGTCTGCTTCCATCGACGACGCTACCGGCTCCGGCCTCCTGATCGTCCGCACATGGATTCCGTTCACCTCAATATGGTCGTCCACCGCGATCACCAGACACTGCCTGCCATCGATTACCCTGGTCTCCACCAGGTCCGCACGGTCGGGGTTTACCTTAATCACCACATCCGGAGTCTCAATATTAAACTTCCGTGTCTCCGCGATATTTTCCGCCAGAAGCAAGTTCTTCTCCCCTGCCGCGGCATCATAGTTCTGCTCGAACAGTTCCATATTTTCCGCGGGAACCCCGCTGTTCTCGAACACCTTTTTCATGTCCGTCCTGTCCAGCGCCAGCGGCTCCGGCTCCTCCTTGTGCTCCGCGATCATGTCATTGAGTGTATCATGGATATTCCGGATGATCTCATAATTGCCTTCCTCCCCCAGCGTGTCCTCAATCAACAGCTGAAACGCCTCCTTCTGGGTGTCCGCAGACATGGGGCTTGTCGCCCCCAGCACCTGGTCGATCAGCTCCGGCTGGAGATCCTGGGTTTTCTTCGTATAATACAGGATTCCGTGAAGGTCCGTATTCCGGTCATTGAACGCCGGGAACAAGAATCCCTTGTCCGGCATTTCCACAATCCAGTCGCGGATTCGGTCCTGAATCCGGTTATCCTCCGCATTGTAGGACAGCCCCGCCTTGGAAAGCGTCACCGGGCAGATACTGCACATCAGATATTCATACACATAATCCGACGAGTCATACATTTCCAGATTGTCCGATGCCTTTCCCGGGATATCATACATGGCATGGATCAGGATAATATAATAATTTCCCTCATATATGTAATTCTCAATGATTTTGTCATAAAATTCCTCCAGGAGCATGTCGTCTTCCAGCTTGCTGTTCTTCAGCTTCATCAAAAATTCCTGGGTCCCGCCGGGCATCTCCTGATCCAGCGGGAACTCCATATTGAGCATATTCCGCCCGATCCCTCCGGACAGCGTTTTTTTGAAAATATCAAAATACTTAAACGCCTCCTCCTCCGGCAGTGAAAGAAATGCCTCCCTCGTCTCCATCTGCTTGTTCTTCTCATGGTCCACGTAGCACCCGCAGATCCGCGTGATTGCACAGTTCGCTGGGGTGAACTGCTTCCTGATCTCTAAAACTTCCTTCTTATTCATTTATCTTCCCTCTCTTCCTGTACCATTACCGCCCTCCTGCCAGAAATCCTTTCACCGCCTCCGCAATTTCCTCCGCCCGTGAAGCAATCAGCGGATGCGCGCCGGTGTCGTAGATTTTATAGCTGATATCCGGATTTGCGGCATGCAGCCGCGCGCATTCCGCATCCATGTCATTTGCAAGCATTTCATCCTCCCTGCTGACCGTGATGAACAGCGGAACCCGGATGGTTTCTATGGGCCTGCCAAAAATCCGCGCCTGGCTGCGCTCATAATTGACAAGCACCTCTGTATCCTGATCCACCACCGTTTCCCAGTCCTCCCCCTGGCACCATTCGTAAAAGCCGCGGGCCTGCACGTCTTTTTTGGCGGACCGCCTTTCCCGAATGATGGCGTCCGCAAATCCCTCCGGCAGGACGCTGCCGTCAAAGCTGTCCGCCACGACCCTGGAAAAAAGCTCCGGCATTTCCAGCGCTGCGTTGATGGCGGCATAGGCTCCGCCGCTGGTGCCGACCAGATTGACCTTTCCGCGGTTCAGCGCTTTACACAGCTCCACAATCTGATGCCCCTGGTCAATCCACAATTCATCGGGTAATTTCGCAACCCGTTCCGATTTTCCGTTTCCCAAAAAATCAATCAGGATCACTTTTACATCGGCTGTATACAACGGAAGGATAAACTCGAACATCTTCGAGGAAGCCGTGTTTCCATGAAGAAAGACGCAGGGCTCACCCTCACCGGTCTCCGTGTAAAAAATCTGTTTCCCATTGTAATCAAAATATGCCATACATGCCTCCTTATCCTTTCGTCCAGAGCCGCACATTCCCGTTCACACCACCGCGGCGAACCCGTCCTGTTTAAAATATGTTTTATGCGGCACGGCGGAACAGGTTCACATAATCGTCATATTCCGCTCTGTCAAATATCCCTGTTCCATTTCATCTTTTAGTATTATCATAACCTTGTCAACCAAGGCTGTCAATTCATTTCTTGTCAAAGGAAACTTCCTTTCCGGATTTAACCGGGGACGCAGCCGGAGAAGAACATCCGGAATCCGGCCAATTCAGTGATGGGGCAGGGTTACATGTCACACCTTGACCAGGCGTGCCCTGTAACTCTTTATTGACTTTTCCTCAAAACAATGTTAGGTTGTTATATATGGAAAATCCGCCGCCGGCATTTTTTCTTCATTCAGAGCTGTACAGTCATCCCACTGCAGCCGGCAGCCGTTCTATACACAGTGGTATCCAAAAAGGCCATTCCGTACCATGCCTTACCAACGAATTTCTGAAAAAAACAGAGGAGGATCTACATGCAGCCGCAATTATCCAATCTGAAAGAAATCCGTCCCCACGGCACAAAAGCGTTCCCATGCGCCATCTACCAGACCCGGTCCGTAGGCAAAGGAGTACTCGTCAAGCACCATTGGCATGACGAGGTCGAAATCTTATATTTTTCCGGCGGCCAGTTCCGTCTGGAGATCAACATGGAGCAATTTCCGATCCGCTCCGAATGCCTGTATTTCATCAATCCCGGTGAGCTCCACAGCATCGCCACAGAGCAGTCTGGCAGCCTGACAGAGGAAGCGGTCGTCTTTTCCCCCGGCATCTTAAGCTTCGATTCCTATGATGCCGCGCAGATGCAGCTGCTCCAGCCCATGCAGAACGGGAAAATACGCTTCCCCCGGTTTCTCCTTCCCGGCCATCCTGCATTCGCTCCGATTCACGCCGCATTTACAGAGATCATGCAGTCCTTCGGCCCTTTCGTCGAAGACCTGTCCCTCTGCGACGGCGCCGTCACCGACGACCTGACCAGCCAGCTGTATATAAAGTCCTCTTTGCTCCGCATCCTCGCGGTGCTTTCCAGCCACCGTCTCTTCACCCCCATGGAGAAAAACCATGACAAGCGGGTCGAAGTGATCAAGAAAACACTGACCTATATCCGGGAAAATTATAAAGAAAAGATCTACATCCACGATCTGGCGAAGCAGGCATGCATGAACGAGCAGTATTTCTGCCGCTTTTTTAAAAAAGCGATCGGCCGCTCTCCGATCGAATACGTCAATGAATACCGCGTCAAGCAGTCCCTCCGCCTTCTCGAGGAGACGGACCTTCCCATCACAGAGGTCTGCCTGGAAAGCGGCTACAACAATCTGGGCAATTTTCTCCGGGAATTTCGGAAATATACGGGCACCACTCCGCTGCAGTACCGTAAAAAATCCTAAAAGTCAAAATAACGTATTTTTTAATCAGATAAATGAAAGACAAATCCATTTTTAGATATTATAATACAGCTATAAGGGTTATCCGAAAATCTGAACGAACAACATGGAGGTATCATTATGACGAAAAAATGGTGGCATGACAAGGTAGCATATCAGATTTATCCAAAGAGCTTTTATGATTCCAACGGAGACGGCATCGGCGACCTCCCAGGCATCATCGGCAAGCTGGATTACCTGCAGGACCTGGGCGTGGACATTATCTGGCTCTCCCCCTGCTATCCCTCCCCCCTTGCGGACGAAGGCTACGACATCTCCGATTATTATGATATCGATCCCCGTTTCGGCACCATGGAGGACATGGATCGTCTCCTGGCCGAGGCAAAAAAACGTAATATGTACATCCTCATGGACCTGGTAGTCAACCACTGCTCCGATGAACACGAGTGGTTCAAAAAAGCCTGCCAGGATCCGGAAGGAAAATACGGCAACTTCTTCTATTTAAGAGATAAAAAAGAAGGGGAACTCCCCACCAACTGGCGTTCCTATTTCGGCGGCCCGGTATGGGAGGATCTTCCCGGAACCAACAAGCAGTATCTGCACGTGTTCCACAAAAAGCAGCCCGACCTGAACTGGGAAAATCCCGAAGTCCGGGAGGAGGTCTACAAGAACATCAACTGGTGGCTGGACAAGGGCTTGGGCGGCTTCCGCATCGACGCCATCATCAACATCAAGAAGGCGCTTCCCTTCCGTGACTACGAGCCCGACCGGGAGGACGGCCTGTGCACCATCAAGGCCATGCTCAGCGAAGCAAAGGGGATCGGCGAATTTTTAGGAGAAATGCGGGACCGCACCTTTAAGAAATACGACGCCTTCTCCGTGGGAGAGGTCTTTGACGAAAAGCCCGAAGAGATCCCGGATTTCATTGGAGACAACGGCTATTTTTCCAGTATGTTCGACTTCAACGAGACGATTTTCGGGGAAAGCGACAAGGGCTGGTACGATATGCGGCAGATTACGCCGGACGACTACAAAAAATGCTGCTTTGAAGCCCAGGCAAAAGTCGGCGATATGGGATTTTTATCCAACATCATCGAAAACCACGATGAGCCCCGCGGCGTCAGCCGTTATATCCCCGAAGGCGACTGCTGCCCGGAAAGCAAAAAGATGCTGGCGGCCCTCAATTTCATGCTCCGCGGCCTTCCGTTCATTTACCAGGGACAGGAGCTGGGTATGGAAAACGTCCCCATCTCTTCTATAGAAGAAGTGGATGACATCTCCGCCATCAACGAATACCAGGTTGCGCTGGACGCAGGGCTTTCTGCGGAAGAAGCGGTGAAGGTCGTTTCCAAATACAGCCGCGACAACGCCCGCACCCCCATGCAGTGGACCGGCGGGGAAAATGCCGGGTTCACCACAGGAATGCCCTGGCTGAAGGTCAATCCGAACTATACCTCCATCAATGCGGCCGCACAGCAGGACGACCCGGATTCCGTGAGAAGCTTTTACAAGCAGCTGATCGCCCTGCGCAAGAATCCGGAATACAAGGAAACCGTAGTATACGGAGCGCTGGAACCGGCATGGGAGGATCAGCACAACCTGATGGCATATTACCGCAAGGGCGATAAGACGCTGCTGGTGATCGGCAATTATCAGAAGGAAGAGCAGGCAGTGACATTACCGTCCGAGCGCAAAAAGGTACTGCTGAACAACTATCCGGATCTTGCTCAGGATAACAATACGATCCGGCTGCGCGGATACCAGGTACTAATCCTGGAAATGTAATATCCGCCCCCCTGAACTACGATTTATGCACACACATACGAGCCTGGTAAGCAAGACACAAAACACAGGCTCCTATTACTCACACAGCGATACATTATACATAGCATGCTACTGTTCACACCCTGACCGGGCGCTCACAGTAACGGCATCCGGCTCATTGGAAAGTCGCCTGAAGGCGAGGAGCCGGATTCCCGTTCCATCACTGTATTGGCCGGCTGCCGTGCAGTGAGCGCGCGGCACCGTGTGAACAGTAATCATAGCATGCTACAGAAAGGAGCTTACGATTATGAACAGAACATGGTGGAAAGAAGCAGTCATTTATCAGATTTACCCCCGCAGCTTTATGGACAGCGACGGAGACGGCATCGGCGATCTGCAGGGAATCATCAGCCGTCTCGATTACCTCAAATACTTAGGCATCGATGTCATCTGGATGTCCCCGGTCTACAAGTCTCCCAACGATGACAACGGCTATGACATCAGCGATTATCAGGCGATCATGGATGAATTCGGGACCATGGAGGATTTCGATGAGCTACTGGCCGCTGCCCATGAGAGAGGCATCAAGATCGTCATGGACCTGGTGGTGAACCACACCTCCGACGAGCACAAATGGTTCGTGGAAAGCCGCAAATCCGCAGACAACCCGTACCGCGACTACTACATCTGGCGGGAAGGGAAGGACGCCCAGACCCCGCCCAACAACTGGGGCTCCTGCTTCAGCGGTTCCGCATGGGAATACGACGAAGCAACCTCCATGTACTACCTGCACCTGTTTTCCAAAAAACAGCCTGACCTGAACTGGGATAACCCGAAGGTACGCCAGGAGGTCTTTGACATGATGACCTGGTGGTGTGACAAAGGCATCGATGGCTTCCGCATGGATGTGATCAGCATGATCTCCAAGGTAAAAGAACTGCCCGACGGCGAGATCAAGGGTCTGTACGGCGACTACGGCCCCTATGCGGTAAACGGCCCCAACGTCCACAGATACCTCCAGGAAATGAATGAAAAGGTATTGTCAAAATACGATATCATGACCGTAGGCGAGACCCCCGAGGTCACCACGGAGCTTGCAAAGCAGTACGCAGGGGAGGACACCCGCGAGCTGAACATGGTCTTCCAGTTCGAACACGTAGATTCCAAGGGAAAATACGCAAAGTGGACGGACGAAAAAATGCCCCTCACCACCCTGAAAAATATCTTCACCCGCTGGCAGACCGAGCTCTATGGAAAGGCATGGAACAGCCTGTTCCTGGATAACCACGACCAGCCGAGAGCCGTCTCCCGCTTCGGAAATGACAGCCCTGAGTACCGGGAAACTTCCGCGAAAATGCTGGCTACCTGCCTTCACATGATGCAGGGCTCCCCCTACGTGTACCAGGGGGAAGAGCTGGGTATGACCAACTACCCATTCCAGAGCCCCTCCGATTTTCGGGATATCGAGAGCGTCAACGCATATAAGGAATGGTGCGAGAGCGGCCTTGTCTCCCACGAGGAATTCTGGCCCTGCCTGCTCTGGCTCAGCCGCGACAATGCCAGGACCCCCATGCAGTGGGACGACAGCAGCCAGGCCGGCTTCACCACCGGCACCCCCTGGATCGCGGTCAATCCGAACTATAAGGAAATCAACGCCAAGGCGGAGACCGCAGACCCCAATTCCGTATTCCACTATTATAAGAAGCTGATCGCCCTGCGCAAACAGACCCCGATCATGGTCTACGGAAAATACGAGCCTCTGTTCGAAGACAGCGAGGATTGGTTCGTCTACACCCGGACCCTGGATCAGGAAAAACTGCTGGTAGTCTGCAGCTTCACCGACCGGGAGACCGCATTTACCATCCCCGAAGAATTTGCAGGCGCGGACCTCCTCATCTCCAACATGGAGCCTGCAGGCAATCAGGGTACGGTGACCCTTCGGCCCTACGAAGCCTTTGTACTGTGGAAAAAATAATGAGCATGAAAAAAAGCCCCTCGGCACACTTCTGAGGGGCTTTTCTTCGTATTCAATATCAAGCGCTTTCTCTTACTTCTCTTCCTTCACAAACACCGCCGCAGCCGCCGGAACCACGATCCTCCCGGCTTCCGCTTTCAAGTCCCCGCCGTTCTGGTACACCACCTCGCCCAGCTTCCCGCTGTACTCAAAGCTTGCTTCCTTCCCGGACGGATTGATCACCACCAGGATGGACTCCTTCCCGTCCGTCCTGCGGTACACCAGGGGATACGCATGCTCCTCACAGTACAGGAACTCGATCTTCGCCTCACTCTGCAGCACCGGATTGGCCTGCCGGATTTCGATCAGCTTCTTCACCTCATGGTATACCGACGCCGGGTCCGCCATCTGCTTCTCTGCCGTGGGCCGGTTCCTGTCCGGGTCAATGGGGATATACAGCAGCTCCGCCGCTCCTGCCGAGAAGCCTGCGTTCAGGCCGCTGTCCCACTGCATCGGGGAGCGGGAACCCGTCCGGTGATATCCGCCCTCCACAGACACTACATCCGGGAGATACTTCATCCCCAGCTCATCCCCGTAATAGATGAACGGCGCCCCCGGCAGCGACAGCACAAACGCGAACACGATCTTGATCTCCTCCGCGTCCAGCCACTTGGAGAGCCTGTCCATATCATGATTTCCCGACGGCACGCAGATCATGCCCTTGCCGTTGGTGGGCTCATAGCACATCTTATAGTAGTCGATAAACTCCATCGCGTTCCCCTTGCCCTCCCGGGAAAAATAGGGATCATCCCCATGGAACAGATCCGTATAATGACTGGGCCCGAAATGCAGCATAAAATCCATATGGAATCCGGACCGTAAGCTCCGGTCCGGCTGTCCCCATTCCGAGATCATGGCCGCCTCCGGAAATTCCGTTTTCAAAAAGTCCATGAAATCCTGCCACAGAAGGATCGTCCCCTCCTGCTCCGGGTCATTTTTCACAAGGGAGCCTGCCATATCCACGCGAAAGCCGTCGCAGCCCATTTCCAGCCAAAACCGCATGATATCCTTGATCGCTTCCCGGGTAGCCAGCGCGTCCTCCGAATCCATCGGCTGTTGCCACTCCGGCTCATCCACCTCATAGAAGCCGTAATTCAGGCAGGGCTGGTGGGAATAAAAATTCACCGCGACACAGCCGTCCCGCTGGCTTAAGCCCCGCAGAAAGCCCCGGATGCTGCCCACGCCCTCGAAGCTCTTCCATGCTTCATCCGTCCACACATACCGCCCCGAATACGCATTGCTCTCCGGCTTCAGAGACTCCTGGAACCAGGGGTGATCCCAGGAGGTATGCCCGGGAACCAGATCCAACATCACATGCATGTCCCTCCGATGCACTTCCTCAAACAAACGCTTCAGGTCCGCGTTCGTCCCGTACCGGGGCGCCACCTTCATGTAGTCGGACACATCATATCCCGCGTCCAAAAACGGAGATTCGAAGCAGGGGTTCAGCCAGACGGCATTGCAGCCCAGCTCCTGAATATAATCCAGATGGTCGATGATCCCCTGGATATCTCCGATCCCGTCCCCGTTCGTATCCGCAAAGGACTGGGGATAAATCTCATAAAACACCGCATTTTTCAGCCAATTCACCATCATCATTTCCTCCTCTTTCTACAAAGAAAGCCCTGAAAGAACGTATCCGGTCCGCACACTGTCCGAACCATCACAAATGCTTCTCTTTCAGAGCTTAATCCTTTTTATTACAGTCACTCAAAGCGGCACAGAGCTTCCGATTCATATCTGCCGCGGCTCATACGCGTAAACCGCCGGCAAAGCTGTCTGCCGGTGCTTCACCATTAATGACAGATCGCCTTTTCCGTTTCCTTGTCAAAGAAATGCGCATGATCCATATTTGCCGCGATCCGGTACGCGCCTCTCTCAGGCTGCTTTCCGGCTGCCGGAATCTTCACGATGATCCGGATATCACTTACGGTCATATACAGGTTATAGTCCGCGCCCAGCAGTTCGCTGAAATTCATCTCCGCATCCATCGCATTGTCCTCGGTCAGCATATTCTGTCCCAGGAAGTCCTCCGGACGCAGTCCCATGATCACCCGTTTGCCGGCATACTTCGCCAGGGCGTCGCACTTAAATTCCGGAACAGCCAGCTTGTTCTTGCCGAGCACCGCATAGAGCCTGCCGCCTTCCTTCGCAATCTCCACATCCAGGAAGTTCATCTGCGGGCTGCCGATAAATCCTGCCACAAACAGGTTCACAGGCTGCTCATACAATGTCTGGGGCGTATCAAACTGCTGCACGATCCCGTCCTTCATGACCACGATGCGGTCGCCCATGGTCATAGCCTCTGTCTGGTCATGGGTTACATATACGAAAGTAATGTTCAGTCTCTGGTGCAGCTTCGCAATCTCCGTTCTCATGGAAGCACGGAGCTTCGCGTCCAGATTGGAAAGCGGTTCATCCAGCAAAAATACCGCGGGATTCCGGACCATGGCGCGGC
Source organism: Schaedlerella sp. (assembly GCF_056796775.1). Classification (NCBI taxonomy): domain Bacteria; kingdom Bacillati; phylum Bacillota; class Clostridia; order Lachnospirales; family Lachnospiraceae; genus Schaedlerella; species Schaedlerella sp. Next base: position 4,444 of record NZ_JBQIKP010000039.1, on the reverse strand, counting down.
CCAGGGCCACACGCTGTCTCTGACCGCCGGAAAGCTCTTTGGGCTTCCGGGTCAGCAGATGCTCCAGATCCAGGATCTTCGCCGCCTCATGCACGCGCTTGTCGATCTCCGCCGGGTCCTCCTTGCGGAGCTTTAAGCCAAACGCAATATTCTTATATACATTCATATGCGGATACAACGCATAATTCTGGAATACCATCGCAATATCACGGTCCTTGGACGGCACCTTATTCATCAGCCGGTCTCCGATATACATCTCCCCTTCCGTTATGGACTCCAGCCCCGCGATCATTCGCAGAGTCGTGGATTTTCCACAACCAGACGGCCCGACCAGAATAATAAATTCTTTATCTTTTATCTCTAAGTTCAAATTCGGGACAACCGGAGAGGTCGCGCCCTCATAAGTCTTTGTCACGTTTTCAAAACGAATCGAAGCCATAATCATTTCCTCCAATTGTTAAAGTTTCAGCAGCAGTCCGCTTTGCGCGCCGCACTTCTGCTATCTCCTTTTCTTTGCGCCCTTTGCGGCGCTTCCCCCGGCCGCCGAACTGTTTCCCTTACCGGGATACGCCTGCCGGTTCCAGTCCGGGTTCGAATAACTGCTCTCCTGGAAGAACACCTCCGCATTCCGGTGCTCCTCGTCAATAAACACAGCCTCCTTCGGAGCCTCATGCTTCACTTCCAGCATTTCCGGGTCGATCCTCTGGAATGCCTTCCGGAAAAAGAAGCTGTTCAGATAGGCCACGATCCCGAATCCCATCATTCCCCACAGAAAAACAGCCAGATTCAAGCCGTCCGGATTCATAAAGAAAGATATATAAATCGCCGCTATGACAAGCAAAATGCTGAGTATTGTCCAAGGCAGCGCCGCGATACTGAGCAGCCATGCATTTTTCAGCGTGTTCTTCACATGGTTTTCATATCTTGCCTGCAGCGGAAACAGATACTGAAACCCGAACAGGAACAGGATGCACATCATGAAAAAGCTGATCCGGTATACCCTTCCCATCGCGCCGCCCATACTGGACACGATCAGATAGTAGATTCCCAAAAATGCAAATGCCGCCAGGCACAGCAGCCAGATCACGGTTGCCTGCTTAAAATTCCGCCGGAACGCGTCCCAATACTGCTTGACGATGATGTCGTCCTCATCATCCGTCAGTATCGCCTGCATGCAGGCGTACAATGCCGTCAGCGCCGCCCCCACCGTAAACAGCGGAAGCGAAAGAAGACAGAACGCAATGTTGCACAGAATGATGTTCGCCAGCTTCCTCAGCGCGTTCATCAGCGGTCCGTTCATATCAAATAAATTCATAGCGGGCTCCTTTCCGAAAAGAAGCGGGTATCTGTACAGTTACAGAAGCCGTATATCTGCTCAGTGCCTTCGCAGATACGCCGCAATCCCATGAAAATTGGCTTCGCCAATGGGGATTGCTCCTGCAGATGATGCGTTTTCGTACGAACAACGCAGTAAATGCGCTGTCCTGTGCTGAGCAATTACGAAACTGTTACTTGATCGCGCCTTCTACCATACCGTTCATGATCTGCTTCTGAGCGATCAGGAAAATGATGACCATCGGGATGATCGCCAGCAATGCCGCTGTCAGGATCAGGTCCCACTGTTTTACATAGGAACCTACGAAAGCCTGCACCGCAACCGGAAGCGTCTTGACCTTGCCGTTCTGTCCCAGCATCAGGGACGGCAGGAGGTAGTCGTTCCAGATCCACATTCCGTTCAGGATCGTAACGGTGGTAATAACCGGTGTCAGCAGCGGGAAGATGATACGGAAGAACGTACCCTCCGGGGAACATCCGTCGATGGATGCCGCCTCCTCCAGCTCATAAGGGATACCCTTGATAAAACCGGTCAGGATAAATACAGTCATAGCGCCGCCGAATCCGCAGTACGCAAACACGATACCCGGGATGGACTGCAACAGGGAGATCCCTACGAAGTTGCCTACGTCACGGAAGGTAGAGATCAGCGGCAGCATAACAACCTGGAACGGAATGATCATGGACGCGATAAAGATCATGTAGATCGCCGTGGACCATTTCGTCTTATTCCGGCAGATGACCCATGCAGCCATACCGCCGAACAGAGCCAGTACGACCAGTGAGATCACGGTAATGATCACGGAAGTGCCGAACGCGTACCAGAAGTTAAAGTTCGAGTTATTGACTACAGAGGAGAGGTTCGTCATCAGCTGTGAAAAGCTGACGCCCTCAAAGCCAACCGGGCTTGCAACGATACTGTTCGCGTTCTTGAACGTATTCATCACTACCAGATAGAATGGAAACAGAGTATATATCGCAACGATGATACCGATAACGGTCAGGATGATCTTTCTCGATTTCTTCATTTCCATTACATCTCCACCTCCTTCTTGTTAGAGATCCGTACCTGAATAATGGATACACAGGCCAGGATGATAAAGAACAGAACTGCCTTCGCCTGTCCAAGCGCATAGTTGTTCTTGGAAATTGCCGTATTGTAAATGTTCAGGGCCAACATCTGGGTACCATTGGTCAGATAGCTTCCGAAGAAGTCTGTCACGGAGCCTGTACCGTTTGTCAAAGCCATATTCACGTCAAACTGCTTGAACGCGGAGGTCAGTGTCAGGAAGGTACAGATCGTGATCGTGGATGCGATCATCGGAACCTTGATCTTCATCAGAGTGGTCCATGCGTTGGCGCCGTCAATCTGAGAAGCCTCCAGCACATCCTTCGGCACAGTGGTCAGACCTGTTACGTAGATCAGCATGATATATCCTGCATACTGCCAGATATATACAACGATGATCGCCATAAACGCGGTCTTGGTATTGGCAAGGACAGAATTCTGATGGCCGCTGATGGCCGCGGTGATCTGGACAAGCACATTGTTGAACGCGAACTGCCAGATATAACCCAGTACGATACCTCCGATCAGGTTCGGGAGGAAATACGCCGCACGGAAGAAATTCACGCCTTTCAGCTTGCTGGTACACAAAAGAGCCAATGAAAAGCCTACCAGGTTCACCAATACCATATTAAATACCACAAACAGGAAGGTCAATAATACAGACCAGATAAATGCCGGATCCTTAAACATCGTAGTATAATTCGTCAGCCCGATAAATCCTGTAAATTTGATGCCGTTCCAATCTGTGAAGGAATAGAAAATACCCAGAAGCAACGGGATGATCACTGTCACTGCAAATGTGAACAATAGTGGAAACAAAAATATAAAATTAATGATGCCGCGATGATGTTCTACTGTCGGGAATAAATACAGTCCGATCAAAAACGCGATCGCCCCGATGATCAGCAATGGTCCCCTGACCGGACTTCCGCCGCCGGAAAAGTCCATCACTAAGGAAACTACCATACCAGCCACTCCTGCGGCCAGAAGAACAAGAGACAGCATTTTTCTGCTTGATGAGTTCTCAGACATTTTATAGCTCCTCTCTATTGGTTCTTATTTTGTAATGGAGACAGGAGAACATGTCCCCTGTCTCCTTTCATTTAGAGAAAATAAATCTTTAAGTTAGTTTGCGTAGCAAGCCTGAATTACCTGCTCCATTGTCTGTACAAATTTATCTGTATCCAGATTGCCTGCCGCGTAATCAGAGAATACCTGGCCAGTGTAGTTCTGCGCAAGTCCTTCCTTCATGCCCAGCCAATGCCATCCGGAAGTCTTTCCTGCTGTCTGGTAGTCTACGATCGTCTGCGCGAACGGATCATTTGCGACATACTTGCAGGAATTGTACGGGCTGATAAATCCAGCTTCCTCTACCAGTACCTGCTGTGCCTTGTCTTCGGAGCACCACTGCAGGAATGCCTTAGCCGCCTCTGCGTTTCCATCAGAGAATACAGACCACCAGGAAGGTGAATTTGTCAGGATCGTGTCCATGCCGTCTTCAAACGCATATGGAACCATTCCAACCTTGAAGTTGCCTGCCGCTTCATAAGCTTCCGCGTCATCGCCTGTTATGGTAGCGCCGATCCAGGAACCCTGGGTAACAAACGCATACTTGCCTGACGCAAAGTTCAGGATCTGCTGATCATATGTACCGGAAACCAACAGCGCCGGATCGGAGTACTGATTCAAAAGACCTACAAACTCCGCAAAATCTGTCAGACGGTCTTTGTCTACTTTTCCGCCGTCATTGAGCATATCAATATAGGTTGTATCATCACGGTCCAGACCGCCGTCAAGGTAATTTGCAAACAAGTGGTTTCCTGTTGACCAGTACAGGTTTGTAGCCTCTGCGCAATAGCCTACAACAGCATCCAGGCCAAGGTCAGCTTTTTTGGAATCCAGTGTCTTAAAAGCCTCTTCGATCTTATCCGGGGAGGTCAATGTTGCCGGATCAATCTCAGCCTTCTCCAGAATGTCCGCATTGTATGCCAGGCCGACCGCTTCTACCGTATACGGGAATCCGATGGTGCCGTATTCCTC
>NZ_JBQIKP010000038.1:0-48275 GCF_056796775.1 Schaedlerella sp. | reverse complement strand
ATACTATTCCCTGAGATTCAGAAAACCAAGAAAAAGCTGTTAAAAATGTAATGTTTTTATAGCTTAGAAAAATAAAATTAAATTTATGCGTCAGAGCTGGAAGCGAAGGATAATCCTATCTAAAATGTGTGATATGTGTTATAATTAATAAGGAAAGCATCTGATTCATCGAACAAAAAAAGCAGGGGAAAACCTGCTTTGAATCTGATGATTTCCAATTGTACCAGATTGCGGAAATATTTTCTGACAATTCATTATGTAATTGCAATGTTTCGAGAAACAATTCTTTGAATTGACAGAAAATTTTTCGATAATACTACGTTAGAGATAGTGTAACATAATAGGATAACGTACGCAAGCCATTGCGAAGCAATTTGGTACAATGAATTGCGCAAGCAGGTCATCATTTTCCTGCGGAAATGGGTGACAAATTATAATGAATTGTACTGGTGGGTAAGACTTTTGGCGTGGATCGCCGAGGCTGTGGCGAACCGTGGGATCAATCATGAGGCATCGATGGAAAATGGAGTGGATAAATTGCGGAAGATTTATCAGATCGGCGGAAGTATATGATGCCTTGCGGCAAGGCACAAGGCACTGTAAATAGTAACGAAAGGACGGACAAATGATGAAAACAGTGATATTTGATATTGACAACACGCTCTATGATTTTGACAGAGCCAACCGGTTCGGGATGGAGGCGGCGCGGGATTACTGCCGGCGTTCCTTTGGACTGGAGGAACCGCATTTTCGGGAATATTACCGGAAGGCGTGGCGTATGGCAGAGGAGCGGGTGGGATCGGATACGGCCGCGATCCACAACCGGATACTCCGGTTTCAATGCATGATGGAGCTGCTGGGTGAGCCTCTGTTTCCCCATGTGAAAACACTGGCCTGCACATACTGGGATACAGTGCTGGAGCAGATGAAGCCCTATCCCGGCATTGTAGAGCTATTCCGGACTCTGCGCGAGGATCAGATCCGGATCGGGATCGGCACAGATATGACAGCTTATATCCAGTATCGGAAGCTGGAGGAGCTGGGAGTCGCCCCTTATGTGGATTTTGTGGTGACCAGCGAGGAAGCAGGAGTGGAGAAGCCGGATCCGAAGTTTTTCGGGCTGTGCGCGGAAAAGGCCGGATGCGCGGCGGAGGAATGCGCATTTATCGGAGATCATGTGAAAAAGGATGTGCAGGGATCGATCGCTGCCGGGATGCGCGGGATCTGGTACAGCCAGGGAAAAGAACCGGAAGCGGAACTGCCGTACCCGGTGATCCGTTCTTTTGAAGCAGCGGATGAAGTGAAAAAGTTCATAACCAATCTGGACAGGTAAGAAGCTGTAAACTGAACAGGCGGAAATCCTGATCCGCGCCGTAGACGGATCTGCCTGCGGATCATTAGGGACAGTTCCTCAGCACAGAGAAGGAGAAGTATCATGCAATACATAGGATATGGGCTGCTCTGGCTCTTTCTGGCATACTCATTTTTGGGATGGGTTCTGGAAACGGCGGCTGCGGCAGTGAAGCAGAAAAAATTTGTCAACAGAGGGATGATCAACGGACCGTTCTGTATCATTTACGGTACGGCGGCAGTTCTGATGAGCATCGGCCTTCATGAAGTGACCGGGATCTGGCTGTTTTTCGGAAGCGTCATCTATGCGGTATCGCTGGAATGGATCGCGGGGCATTGGATCGAAAAGTATTATCACGAGAGATGGTGGGACTATTCCGGGATCCGCTGGAATCTGGACGGCTATATCTGCCTTCCCATGTCCCTGCTCTGGGGAGTGCTTGGATTTTTCTGCGTCAGATGGGGAAACCGGATCCTGATCCGGCTCTTTGACATGCTGCCGGTGCTGCTCCGGAATATCCTGATCTGGGCTTTGGTGGTCGCGCTGGCCGTGGATGTTCTGGCAACGTACATCCTGCTGACAGGAAAAAGCGGCCGCCTGGACCGGTGGGAGGCGGCGGACAACCGGTTCGAGCAGGTGTCTGCGCGGCTGGGAAAATGGATCTCCGTACAGGTAGAAAAACGAATCCACAACGCATATCATGTTGTGGAGCAAATGGAGCTGGAGGAAGTATTCGGGACCTTTGCGGAAGGGTGCGGTTTTTATAAGGTGGTGTGGCTCTTCTTTGCGGGCGCGTTTCTCGGGGATATCACGGAAACCATCTTCTGCCGGATCACGGCGGGAGTCTGGATGAGCCGCAGCAGTGTGGTCTGGGGGCCGTTCAGCATCGTCTGGGGGCTTGCCATCGCGCTGGTAACGGCCATGCTCTATAAGTACCGGAACCGGTCGGACGGTTTTTTGTTTCTTGCAGGCACCTTCCTGGGCGGCGCTTATGAATATTTCTGCAGTGTCTTTACGGAAATGGTATTCGGCACGGTGTTCTGGGACTACAGCGAGATCCCCTTCAATCTGGGCGGGAGGATCAACCTGCTGTACTGCTTTTTCTGGGGGATCGCGGCGGTGGTCTGGTTCAAATGCTGCTACCCATTCATTTCCCGGATGATCGAAAGGCTGCCGGTGATCTTCGGGAAGGTCGCGACGTGGGCGCTGATCCTGTTTATGTGCTGTAATATCACCGTGTCCTGTATGGCGCTGGTGCGCTATGGAGAGCGGCAGGAAGGCGTGCCGGCAAAAGAGAGCTGGCAGGTGTGGACGGATGCGCATTTTGAGGACGCGAGGGTGGAGCGGATCTATCCCAACGCGATCCTGGTGGAATAAACCACTCCGATGCAAGCAGCAGGGCATAAAATCCTTGAAAGAATAAAAGCAGAAAAAGCGGCTGCCGAATCGCAACCGCACAGGTGGAAAAATTTCTACCTGTACGGTTGGATGCTCTTTGAGCATCCAATCCACCTCATTCATTCGTAAAATCCGTGCTTCGCACTTTTATGCCTGCTAACGCAGTCACATTTTACTTATTAATGAGGTAGGTTGCTGATCCGAAGTCGCATTTTCATTGCAATAAATTGCATAAAAATGTGACTTCGGATTGCAACCGTACAGGTGGAAAAATTTTAAGATCAGGTCCCGCAGGACAAAACACTCTGCGTCAGAGGTCTTTTGGTCTACGGTCATCCAGATGTGGGAGATCATGCCCTTTAGCTGTGGATCCCTTTTTCGATGATCCCGAATCCCAGTGGATAGGGCCCGGTGTGGACTCCAATGGTGGCGCCGATCTGGTAGACAGGGATCTCCTCGATCGCATACCCTTTTTTCTGCAGCGACTCCAGCGCATGGTCACGGAAGGCAAGCCCCTCCTCCAGGTCATATCCATAGCCAACCGCAAGGCTGTAGCATTCAATCCCCAGACGGCTTTCCTGTAAATACTCCAGCAGGAGATTCAGGGCTTTCTGAGTGGTGCGTTTCCTTCCACGGTCGATCCCGGAGGGGAAGATCTCGCCCTCCCTGAGTGTGATGACGGGACGCACGTCCAGGACGCTTCCGGCCAGGGAAGCCACCTTCCCGACCCGGCCTCCGTGCTTTAAATATTCCATATTTCCTACCGTAAAGAAGATCCGTCCGGTGCTCTTGATCTCCTCCAGCCGTGCCGCCGTATCCCGAAAGCTCCAGCCGCTGTCCCGCAGGCGCGCCGCCTCCAGCACATACTGGCCCTGGAGGACTGTATTGACGGTGGCATCGATGACCGTGATCTCCGCCTGGGGCCAGGTCTCCTGTATGAGCGCCCGGGCATTGAGCGCGGACTGCATGGATCCGCTGAATTTGGTGGTGATGCAGATGCAGATCACGGGAATATTGGCCTTGGCAAAGGGTCGGAAGGCCTCCTCGTAATCCTGGATGGAAGGCATGGAGGACTTGGGAAATACGCCTTTTTTGTCAACCATCTGCTGGTAAAAATCCCGGATATCAATGTCTACATTTTCTTTTAGATAATGCTCATCATCAAATGAGACATAAAACGGAACGACCGTAATATTTTTTTCCTGTGCCAGCTCTGCAGGCAGATCGCACGATCCGTCGCTGATAATGTGAAATGCTTCGCTCATATCATACCCTTCTTTTCATTGCGTTTCTATATAGAATACTACGTTTTTTTGGGAAATGCAATCGTTTTGCGTTTCAAAATACATGAAGAGTTTTTTAAAGCCTTATTAAGTGGTTATATATACTACATAAAACTCAAAATATGATGTAGAAACTATTTTCTAAATGTGGTAAACTGATGGAAATGACGCGTTACAGCCTTCCGGCCATGAATCTTGTTTTTGTACAGTTTAGCGCAGAATGGAAGTTCCTTAGATCAGAGAATGTACATGGGAAGGATGTTCCGCGAAAAGTACAGTAGATCCTGTGATAAGAGAGGAGAAATAACATGAGTGATACCAAAAAAGCAAAGGTATACTTTACAGATTTTCGATGTGAGATGGATGAGAGTCCGGTGGAGAAGCTGAAACGGCTGCTGAGGAAAGCCGGGATGGATCAGATCAATATGGACGGCAAATTTGTCGCGATCAAGATGCATTTCGGAGAGCTGGGGAATATGAGTTATCTCAGACCTAACTATGCGAAGGCAGTCGCGGATCTGGTAAAGGAATGCGGCGGCAAGCCATTTTTGACGGACTGCAACACCCTCTATCCCGGCAGCAGGAAGAATGCCATTGAGCATCTGTATTGTGCGTGGGAGAACGGCTTCACACCCATGACGGTGGGATGTCCGGTGATCATCGGCGACGGCCTGAAGGGTACGGACGACATTGCGGTGCCGGTGGAAGGCGGCGAATATATCAAAGAAGCAAAGATCGGGCGCGCGGTCATGGACGCGGATGTATTTCTCTCGCTGACCCATTTCAAGGGGCATGAGATGACCGGATTCGGGGGAGCCATCAAGAATATCGGGATGGGCTGCGGTTCCAGAGCAGGCAAGAAGGACCAGCACCATAACGGGCAGCCGGTCATTGACCCGGAGAGCTGCCGGGGCTGCAAGCGCTGTATGCGGGAATGCGCAAACGACGGACTGGTATTTGACGCGGAAAGAAAGGTCATGACCATTGACGGGGAAAAATGCGTGGGCTGCGGACGCTGCATCGGTGCCTGCAACTTCGATGCCATTGCATTTGGACAGGATGCGGCGGTCAAGGAGCTGAACTGCCGTATGGCGGAATATACGAAGGCGGTGGTGACAGGCAGGGATTGCTTCCACATTTCCCTGGTGTGCGATATCTCACCGGTCTGCGACTGTCATTCGGGAAATGACGTGCCGATCCTTCCGGATATCGGGATGTTTGCTTCCGCGGATCCGCTGGCGCTGGATCAGGCCTGCGCGGATGCCTGCCTGCGGCAGACCCCGCTGCCCAACTCCCAGCTGACGGAGCAGATGGCGGGCAGTAGCTTCTGCGACCATCACGACCATTTTGAGAATACCACGCCCAATTCCGAGTATAAGACCTGTCTGGCCCATGCGGAGAAGATCGGGCTGGGGACGAAGGAATATGAATTGATCACCGTCAAATAAAAGGGAACGGCTCAGGGCAGGGCAGTATTTTGCCATGAACAGGCAGATTTATTCCGAATAAAAAGGAAAAATCTGCCTGTTGTATTGCGCGCCGGAGTAATCTGCAGGGACTATTTTGTCCGGTTATCGTCAATGACATGCTTTACCAAATTCAGAAATTCACGTTGTGTAAGGCACGCTGTATCACGGTTTTGTGTTTCCGTTTCATCCTGGATCCAGTCGGGACCGGAAGAAAGGACAAGACAAAGCCCGATCTCCGGATCGACCCAGTGGGCCTCCATGCTTCTGTTTCGGGCGGCCAGATAAATCGTACAGCCCTGATACTTTGTTGTCTCCACATTTTTTATATCCGGGCCGGAACTTCCGGCGGACGATTCCGTATCCTGCTTTTCTGTGTTTTTTTGTCCGGTATCTGTCTCTGCGCCGAGCCAAACCTCCGCTTCCGCGTCATAACTGAAACAGTATGCCCAGAGAGGATGATCGGTTTTTCCGAAGCCGAGAGAAAGAGTCTGGCCGGCTTCATTTTGATATTCCGCGCTCATCCAGGTATAGTCCGGATCCAGCCAGGCTTTCAGGACGCTGGATTCTTCCGGGGCTACATGGATGCGGCGGAAAGGGGAGGGACCGGACAGCCGGTATTCTCCAAGCCGGTCCGGGCAGGAAAGCCCCATTTTTTCCACACTTCGAACCGAAGCATGATGTACCCAGCCGCCCATCCTCCGGCTGCCTGCGGCTAAGGCTGCAAAGGACAGCAGAAAAACCAGCAGGGCAGTAAGCAGGACGACAGGGCGGATCCCATGTGGTGCTTTTTTTCTGGTCTGTGACGTGAGCTTTCGAATTTCAGCCAGCGTATCCTCAGAGGCATGAAGGGCCGAAAATGTTTCTACATAGAGTTTTTTGTCAAACATGGTCATTTCACCTCCATCAGTTTTTTGCGGAGCAGCTCCCGCCCCCGGTGCAGGTGGGTGGCCACCGTTGCCTTCGGGATATGCAAAAGCCGGGCAATCTCCTCAGTGCTGCAGTCCTCATAGTAATAGAGATAGATTGCGACCCGGTATTTGCGGGGAAGATCCATGGTCAGATAAAACAGTTCGCCGTGCTCCGGTGTGGAAAAGGACAGCTTGTCCGCATAGGTTTCCAGCGGTTCGGTTTTCCTCCACGGGGACAGAAATGTTTTTTTGCAGCAATTGACCGTGACGCGCATCAGCCAGTGCCTGATGTGGTCTTCATTTTCAAAGTCCTTTTTCGTATTGTACAGCTTTAACAGGGCTTCCTGTGTGATATCATCGGCTTCCGGACGGTTCTTTACATAGTGAAACGCGATCCGGAAGATCATGTCCATATATTTTTCTGCCATTTCAATAAACTGCTCTTTCGGTAACATTTCAGGATCTCCTTATATTCTCCGCTGCTATTTTGGCGCTTCTCTTTCAAATAGTATAACCCCGGCGTTGTGTATACCACTCTACTATATATATCTTTGAAATGGGGAAAAAATTTCATCAGGGAAGAAAAAACTTGAGATTTTTATGATTTCGGAGGGATTATGGTATATACTATAGAAATGAATTCCAATTGTGCGGTTTGATGATCCAGGGATCACGAAATTCATTTATCCAATCGCAACCGCATAGCTGGAAAAAATGAATGACAAATCGAATGGAAGTGAAAGGCATGGAGCAGAAAAGAGCAATGAAAAAAGTGGGGGATTCCAGGACTGAGCAGGTCTATGTGATCCGTTCCCAGCACATCAATCCCCAGGGCAGGCTGTTCGGCGGCTATCTGATGCAGTGGATCGATGAGATGGCCGGGATCGTCAGCCGGCGCCATTCCGGGAAAATGGTGACAACGGCATCCATTGACAATCTGAATTTTAAGGCAGGAGCTTATCAGAACGACATGATCGTCCTGGTGGGCCGGCTGACCTATGTGGGACGCGCGTCCATGGAGGTGCGGGTAGACACCTATGTTGAGGACTACCAGGGAAACCGCAGGAGTATCAACCGGGCGTACCTTGTCATGGTGGCGGTGGATGAAAAGGGAAATGCGGTGGAGGTGCCGGGGCTTGAGCTGGCATCGGAGGCTGAGCAGGCAGAATGGCTTGGAGGGGAAAAACGGTATCAGCTGCGGAAGCGGAGGCGGGAGGAAGGGTACTGAATGGCCGGATACACTTCCGCCGGAGCGCGGCCGCGGGAGCGGCCAGAGCACCCGCTGTCCGGACTGCTGTTCGGATCATCGCATCTTCCGATATTGCTCCGGCGTAACCCCTTCGGCTTTCTTAAACACGCGAAAAAAGTATTTATTATTTTCATATCCCACCGCTTTGGCGATTTGATACAGCTTCCGGTCTGTCGTCTCCAGAAGCTTTTTTGCCTGTTCGATCCGGATCGAATTCAGGTACGAGACGTACTTAACCCCGGTCCGTTTGCGGAACAAATGGCTTAAATAGCTGCTGTTCATATAAAAGAGCGAGGCAAGGAATTCTACAGTCAGGTTCTTCTGGTAGTTCCTCCTGGTATAAATCTGGATCTGTTCAATGGGATCATTGACAGCGTATACGCTCTGGGGCTTGAGCATCTCCGAGAGATTGCCGAAAAACTGCCTGTAATAACCGTGGAGCTCTTCAGGAGAAAAAATTTCCCTGACAATATTATGCATGCTTCTGGACGGATTGGTCTGGCTGACATATTGCTTTAAGATCAGCATACATTCTTCAGTCAGCTGATGATAGTGGTATTTGACATCTGCCAGCGTGAGGGAGGGGATTGCCTGATAGCAATCCTGCAGTTCCCGCAGCAGCTGAAAAACGGCATCCGTCATCCCGGCTTCCACACGGAACAGAAATTCTTCCTTTTTATCCCAACTGATCTCCCGGAGTTCATTTTTGGTATCCGGATGCCAGACATAATAATCTGAGGAGGTCTGGAGGATTGGAATGGTATCCAGGGCTTCACGGCATTTTTCGTAAGCGCCATGGAGCTGTTCCGGCGCGGAACAGGGGCTGCTGACGCCCCAGTAGGATACCGCGCCGTAACTGTGCAGATGCGCCATAAAATCCTGTATAAATCTCTGGTAAAAAGACTGAGGCGTAAAATCTGCGTCATTGGGAGTGCAGAGTACAAAAAAGCCCTGCAGCGCATTGGTCGGATGCGGCAGATAAAGTGCCATTTCCGAAAAACCAAGCTCTGCCACATGTTCCTGCAGACGAAAATCATGGAGCGGCGCGGAGGAACACAGCGCGGCTAGGCAGATGCGCCCGGACTGCCTGAGAAAAGCCAGCTTTTCCGAATTGATGGCAGTGTCAGATACGGCATAGCCCAGGATGAGGTTCTGGATCAGCTGCAGATCATATTCGTAATAAGCCATTTCCTTCTGCTCTTCGCTGAGGCGTATTTTCTTGTCGATTGATTCAGAGGCTTCGAGACGCCGGAGAGCCTGAAGTACCGTCTGCTGGATCTGCTCATCTGTAAAAGGTTTTAATATATAATCAATCACGTTGGCGGAAATCGCATATTTGATATAGTCAAAGCTTTTATATCCGCTGATCACAATCAGCTGCATATCAGGATAATGCTCTGCCAGGAAGGGCAGGAGCTGTGTTCCGTCCATGACCGGCATTTCCATATCCAGAATGACAAGGTCAGGATGAAATTCTTCAATCAGTTTCAGCGCCTGCTTTCCATTGCCCGCTTCACCGGAACAATGGATCTGGTCTTTCAGCGGTTCCAGCTTTTTTAAGGTTCCCAGACGAATCAACGGTTCATCATCTACAATAATAAACTGATACATAGGATTTGCCTTTCATATTTTTTCTCAGGAATGGTCCGGGACGCTCTCGTTCAGGCAGGGCAGCTTGACACGGATGAGAGTTCCGCGGCCGGGTCTGCTTTCCGCGTACAGACCGTATCCTTTCCCATAATAAAGCTCAATGCGTGTATTGATATTTTTTAGCCCGATGCTCTGGCTGCTCCGATGCCCCAGCTCCGTAAAAGCAGGCTCTTCCATCAGGGAAGCATTCAGCGCCTGCAATTCTTCGGGAGACATTCCCTTTCCGTCATCGACAACATAGAGATAGAAGTAAGTATCAAATAAAAAACCACGAATACTGATGCGATGGCCGAACTGACAATTTTGCAGTCCGTGTGAAAATGCATTTTCCACAATAGGCTGCAGGATCAGCTTCAAAACCTTCAATCCCTTCATGCGTTCGGGAATGCGCAGGCGGAATTGAAAAAGCCCGTCAAACCGGATCGACTGGATGGAGATGTAATCCAGAACGTGGTCGATCTCGTCCCGGAGGGTAACCACCTCGCTGGGTGTCTTGATCGCATAGCGGAACATATTTCCCAGAGACATGGCCATCGTGGAGATGGATCGGCTCCCCTCAATGGCGGCAATGCTGTTGATCGCCTCCAGTGTATTGAATAAAAAGTGGGAATTGATCCGTGCTTCCAGTGATTTCATCTGGGCATCCAGAGAGATCAGCCGGCTCTGATAATTGGTCTTGATCGCGGTATCCAATTCCTCGATCATGGAATTATATTCATTGTATAAAATACCGATCTCATCCGTTCGGTTCAGATACCGCGTAGAAACACTCAGGTTCTCTTCGCTCTGGCGTGACATCTTCCGGCTCAGATGAACAATCGGCTCTGTTACGGATTTTGAAAAATACAATGCCAGGAGGATACCACTGATCACGCAGATGACCGCAATCAGGAGCAGCAGGATGCCTGCGGCGCCGAATTCGCGATATAGCCGGCTGTTATCCACAAAAGTATACAGGGACAGAGAGGGATGCGCAAGCTCAGCAGAATATGCGGCATGCGTTTCTGCTTCCTCCGGTGTCATGACGCGCCCATTTGGCGGGGTACAATAAAGTGTTTCTCCGCTTTCATGGTTGATGACCGCGATGGAAGTGACATCAGGAATCGTGTTCAGGGCATCCAGGTCGAAGATATCAGGACTGCAGTTGATCATTAAGATTCCCAGGCTTTTGGACGTATAAATATCGTAGAGATTCTTTGCCAGAAAAAAGCTTTTTTTACCTCCCTGAAAGATATCGGGGTGGGTGGAGATCCTGCTGATATACAGAGTTCCCCGCTGGCTGTACGTCTCTTGATACCAGGCTTCCTCTGAAGGGGCATATCCATAGACCAGCCTGGTGTCGGGCGTATTTTCAAATGTAAAATGAATGCCGGACGGGGTAAAAAAATATATACCGTAGATATAGTCATAGGTATTGAACAGGTTCTGGCACAGGTATTTTAGATTCTGCCTGTTCTGATAGATAGACAGTTCGCTGTGCTCCTCCGCTGGGTCGGCATAAGGCTTTAGATTCCGGGTCAGGGAATAACTGCCGGAGGAGTATGAGGAAAACTGGTTCGCCAGCTTTTCCAGCTCCGCAAGTGTCGTATTGGTCTGTTGGACCGCCCTGGAAAACAGGTTGGAAGAGTACTCAGTCATCTGCTGCCGCGTGGTCTTCTGATAACGGTGATAGGATACTGCGGTGATGCAGATGGTTGGCAGCAATGCCATAAAAAACAGAATGATAAACAATTTCTGCCGTAATTTCATAGAAAACGCCCTTTCTGAAAAAACTAAGAAAAGTATACCACAGGAACCAAGAAATGTCCACTTTACCTGTGTTAGAATAAAACCATCAAAAGAGAAAACTGAAAAGAAAAGGAGAAAGAAAATCATGAAGAGAAAAATTATTTCCATGCTCATAGCTACAGCGATGGCGGGAACCCTGCTGGCAGGATGCGGCTCTTCGGGCAATACCCAGACGGAGCAAAGCGGTTCCGGATCAGAGGAGCAAAACGAAAAAGCGAAGATCCGGTTTTTGTCTGCCATGGAGCTGGTGGATGAGGATATGATCAGGGCTTTTGAAGAAGAGAATCAGGACATAGAAGTGGAGTTTGATTATGTGGATTCCGGAAATTATTCGGCAAAGTTTGCGGCGCTTGCATCCTCCCATGAAGTGCCGGACGTATTCTGGACACAATCCGGTTATTACTGTGACCAGATCAGTGAGGGCCTTCTGATGGATATTTCCGACGAATTGGCGGATCAGGCATATGAAGGCGATATGGCGTGGAAGGATACGTATATCCCATCCCTGCTGGAAAGCCTGGAGAACATCGCATATACGGGCTGCGGCGAAATGGAATCTTATGATTACGGCGTTCCCTTTACGATGACTACGGTGGCGGTGATGTATGACAAAGCAATCTATGAGAAGCTGGAATTGTCTGAGCCGGAATCCTGGGAAGACTTTATGGACAATTGTGAGAAACTCAAAGATGCAGGATACACTCCGTTATCCGTACAGTCCAATACCTGTATTGACTGGATGCCGAGATTGTTCTGGGATCAGTTCTGCAGGAAGGAGATCGAGGAGGATGGAAAAACCTTTGAAAGCGGAGAGATGACCTTTGAGACAGAGTCGGTAAAGGCCGGATTGGAAAGCTATAAGGAAATCTGGGATAAAGGGTATCTGCCGGAGAACTTCATGACCTCGGATCTGGATACCACCGCGCAGCTCTTTCTGCAGGGAAAGCTGGCTCAGGTGATGATCGCCCCGGATAAACTGGAATATATCATGGATAATGCGCCGGATACGATGGAGCTTGGAACATTTCCGCTTCCGGGAATAGACGGACTTCCCTCCAGATCACTGGGAGGGGCAAGCAATATTTTCGCGGTCAGCGCAGATACAAAAGAGCCGGAGGCAGCGGTGCGGCTGCTGAAGTATCTGACCTCCAGGACCAATTTTGAGACTGACGAGGGATTAAAATATTCCAACTCGGGCCTGAATGATGTGGAACGCAGTCCGGAACTGGACGGAATCCTGGCGGGCTACGGCGCGGCGGCGGAAAATGGCTTCTGCCCGGATATTTTTGTACCGACGACAGTGTCAACAGAGATCAATACGGAGTTTAAAGAAAACCTGATCCCGAACTATCTGCTTGGACAGATCACCCTGGAGGACGTGACGAAAACCTTACAGGAATCCTACGATTCTTATCTGGAGGATAAGGAGTAATAGGGAAACGTAAAAACGGCTGGCTGGCGGCCAGCTGTTTTTATATCTTCATATGCGGAAATGCTGCCGGCGGCAGGATTTTGCGTATGCTGAAAATACGAAAAAAGAGGAGGCAATATTGTGGGCAAACATAAAAAAGCAGGTCTGCTGCAGGAGTTAAAGGAGAGCATCCCGGCGTATATCCTGATTCTTCCCACCCTGGTGATCCTGGTGATCTTCCTGTTTATCCCATTTGCGAATGCATTTCGGATCAGTCTTTACAAGTATAAAGGCTATGGGGAATTGACAAAATATGTGGGGCTGAAAAACTATGGATCCGTACTTAAGGATGATCAGTTTTACCGGGCGTTTGGCAATACGTTTCAATTGATCGGATGTGATCTGATCTTTTCCATTACGATTGGATTTATCCTTTCCTACATTTTATTCCGGGGAATTCGGATGAAACGGTTTTTTAATACAGCGCTGTTTATTCCCTATCTGATCTCCATGGTCGTGATCGGATGTATATGGCGCATTATTTACGATCCTACGATCGGACCTCTGAACCAGCTTCTGGAACTGATCGGGCTCGGAAGCCTGGCGCGGCCCTGGCTGTCCCAGATCGATACGGCGCTGCCTGCGATCATCGTGACATGGATCTGGCGGACGATTCCATTTAATATGCTGATCTGCTATGCCAATATCATGACGCTTCCAAAGGACCATCTAGAGGCTGCAGAGATTGACGGGGCATCTCAATTTCAGAGATTGAGGTACATCATCGTCCCCCATATGATCCCGACTTTTGCTACACTGGGAGTCCTCACAGTGACCAATGACCTGCGGGCATTCGATCTGGTATGGGTGATGACCCAGGGAGGACCGGGGGGAGCCTCCGATGTGCTGACCTCCTACGTTTATTCTAATGCATTTGTATCTCAGAAATTCGGACCGGCTACGGCCGCTTCTATCATCATGATGGCTGTTATGATCGGAATTACGGTGATCCTGCAGCTGGTAAAGAAGGCAGGTGGAAAAAATGAAGAATGACCGAAGAAACAAAAAAGAACGATCCGGAGGAAGAAATCAGATTTCAGCAGCGGTATTTGTGATCATGCTGTTTGCCGCGTTGATCTCTGTCTATCCGCTGGTATGGGTGATTCTGCAGTCCTTTAAGACCGAAGGAGAATTTTTGAGCAGTATCTGGTCACTGCCGTCTTCGCTTCACTTCGACAATTATATCAAGGCATTTGAAGAGGCGAACCTGCTGACTTATTTGAAAAATACAGTGATCAATACAGCGGCTACACTGGCTGTTGACCTAGTGCTGATCACCTGCCTGGGCTATGCGTTTTCAAAGCTGAAAATGAAATTTAAGAAATTTTTTTACTATGTGATCCTGATCAATATGCTGATCCCGACGCCGATCATTTTGCTGCCGATGTATCTGCAGGTTGTAAATTTAGGCATCCAGAATACCCTGGCCGCGATCGTATTTCCCTATTATCAGGGATTTGCGCCGCTGGGACTGATCCTGATCAAGAACTACATGGATAATATTCCTAATGAAATTATTGAGTCGGCAAAAATGGACGGCTGCGGTACATATCGGATCCTGTGGAGCATTATGGTGCCCCTGGTAAAGCCGATGCTTGTCACACTGGCGATCCTGGGAGGCATGAATGCCTGGAATGAATACATGTGGGCGCTGGTATCCATCAGTGATACATCAAGATATACGTTGTCCGTGGGGATTGCGGTAATCCGGGATAAGATTGCCACGATCGGCTATACACCGGTATTTGCGGCACTGACAGTCAGCGCCATGGTATTTGTCGTGATCTATCTGTTTGCCCAGAAGACGTTTGTTCGCTCTATAACGGCAGGCGCGGTGAAAGGCTAGGTGAAAAAAGATGAAGGAAAATGCATTCCCCCAGGGATTTTTGGAGGAATTTCAGAATCCGGGAAAGGAACATCGGGGAACCCCCTTCTGGTCATGGAATACGAAGCTGGATATGGACTGTCTGGAATGGCAGGTCGAACAGTTCCGTGAGATGGGGATGGGTGGTTTTTATATTCATACAAGAATCGGCCTGGATACAGAGTATATGGGGCCGGAATATATGGAATGTGTGAAGAAGGCGGCAGCCCTGGCAAAGGAAAAGAACCTGTTCTGCTGCCTGTATGATGAGGACCGCTGGCCCTCCGGCTACGGCGGGGGAAAGGTGACGCGGCATCGGAAATACAGGAGCCAAAATCTCCTGATCACACCCTATCGGAAGGGGACAAAAACGTATGTCGGCAGAAATTTTGACTCGATGGCATCCCCGTCCCCCCAGGGAAATGGAAGATTCCTGGCGGCATATGAGGTGGAGCTGCATCCGGACGGAACCCTGAAGGCCTATAGGAGACGCGGGGAAACGCTGCGGGATGGGGCAGGCCAGAGAGCCGCAGGGGGGGAGGAAAATGTCATGGGGGCAGGGCGGACGAGAATCTGGTATGTTTATCTGGAAACAGCCCATGACAGCCCGTGGTTCAATCACCAGTCTTATGCAGATACATTAAATCCTGAGGCAGTCAGATATTTTCTGGAAGTGACGCACGAAAAATACTGTCAGGCAGTGGGCGGGGAATTTGGAAAAACCATTCCCGCGATCTTTACGGACGAACCTCAGTTTGGGAAAAAAAGGTGCCTTGGGAACGCGGATTCCCAGGAGGAAGTGATGCTTCCGTTTACGGAGGATTTTCCGGACAGCTTCCAAAAAGCATATGGGGAGGATCTGCTGGATCATATTCCGGAACTCCTGTGGGAGCTTCCGGGGGAAGCGGTTTCCCAATATAGATACTGGTATCACGATCATTTGACTGAGCGATTTGCCAAGGCTTATTCAGACCAGATCGGGGAATGGTGCTCTCAGCATAAGATCCGTCTGGCGGGCCATATGATGGAAGAGCCGACTCTTCAATCCCAGACTCAGGCTATAGGAGAAGCGATGCGGGGACTGCGTGGTTTTTCCCTTCCCGGAATTGACATGCTGTGCGACGCTCGTGAATATACGACAGCAAAGCAGGCAGAGAGCGTCTGCCATCAATATGGAAGGGAAGGCGTGGCCAGCGAATTGTACGGAGTTACGAACTGGGATTTTGACTTCCGCGGCCACAAGCTGCAGGGTGACTGGCAGGCCGCGCTGGGGGTGACGCACCGTGTACACCATTTAAACTGGATGAGTATGGGCGGGGAAGCAAAACGGGATTATCCGGCAGCAATCGGTTTTCAGTCTCCGTGGTACAAGGAATACGGGATTATTGAGACCCATTTTGCAAGAGTGAACACCGCGATGAAACGGGGGCGCGCACTGGTCCGGATCGGGGTGATCCATCCGATCGAATCGTTCTGGCTGCTGTTCGGGCCGAATCAGCAGACAGGGCAGAGGCGCCAGGAGGCGGATCAGAGATTTCGGGACGTGACCAAATGGCTGCTATTCAACCAGCTGGATTTTGACTATCTATCGGAGAGCCTTCTGCCCGGGCTTTGGAAAGACGGAAAGGTGGGACAGATGGACTATGACGCGGTAGTAGTGCCGGGATGCCTGACACTTCGCCGCACAACACTGGATATTCTGAAACAGATGCGGACCGCGGGAAAGAAGATCATTTTTATGGGAAAAGTCCCCGCATATGTGGATGCGCGCGCAAGTGACGATGTCAGGGTATTTGCCCGGACCTGTACAAAGACCGCGTTTGCCAGGGAGGAGCTTTTGACGCGGCTGGAAGAATTTCGGCTGCTGGATATCCGGTATCATGGGGAAAAGCATTTGAAAAAGCCGAACCACAAGAAAAACTGGAATGGAGAGCGGGCGGAAAAATATCTCTGCCAGATGCGGCAGGAAGGGAATTCGCGCTGGCTCTTTGCGGCAAATGGGATGGAGGAAGGGAATCCTGACCTGGCGCTGCCGGATGACGTTCGGATAGAACTGGACGGCATCTGGAGTGTAACCGAGATGGATACGATGAAGGGAATCGTGAAAAAGAAGCAGTCCTTAGCGGAAAAAGGAAAGACTGTGTTTTATCATCGCTTTTATGGATATGATAGTTTGCTGCTGTATCTGGAGCCGGCGGAGGAAGGCTGCGCGGCGGGACAGAAAGGATTTTTCCGGCAGGAAGACCATGGTCATTTACTTTGCGGGGAGCGTCTTCCGGATCCCGGAGAGATCCGTCTGGAAGAGCCCAATGTATTGATCCTGGATATGCCTGAGTACCGATTTGGGGAAGCGATATGCTATGAAAAACCAGAAGAAATCTTGCGTATCGATAATCTGCTGCGGGAAAAACTGGGACTTCCGCTCAGGCAGGCAGCGCTGGCCCAGCCCTGGACACGCAGGGAAACGGCAGAAGCTTACCCTGTGGTACTCCGGTATTCCCTGAACTGTGAAACAGAGCTTGAAGGGATATCACTGGCACTGGAAGCGCTGGGAGCAACCGAGATCTATCTGGATGAGAAACGTGTCGATAAAAAATCGGTCTGCGGATTTTATGTGGATCCGTGTATTGTGAAAGTGAAGCTGCCTGCGCTTTCTGAAGGGAGACATGAACTGAAGCTCTGCATTGCCTTTTCAGAAAAAGTGAATTTGGAATGCTGCTATCTGCTGGGGGATTTTTCGGTAGATGTGAATGGATGCCGTACTGTGATCAAAAAGAGAAAAAACGCGGCTTACTGGGGAAGCCTGACAGGGCAGGGGATGCCCTTCTACGGGGGAAACGCGGTTTATGTTACGGAAGTGGAGCTGGAACCGGGAAACTATCAGATCGAAGTGTCAAAATACAGGGCCCCGCTTCTGGAAATCAGGGTTGACGGAGAAAAAGCAGGGGATATCATCACTGCTCCGTATCGGGTGCCATTTGAGATCAGGAGGGAGGGAATCCATCGGATCGAGATTAAAAGCTTTGGAAGCCGGGTGAATACGTTCGGAGCGGTACACAATTGTGATGAAAATGAGATTTATTTTGATCCAAACGCATGGCGGACAACCGGGGAAAGCTGGTCTTATGAATATCAATTAAAGAAGACAGGTGTCTTAAAATCGCCTGTGCTGTGGAAGGAGAGGACGATATGAAAGCAGTAAAGGTACCAAAACCATTTGAAATCAGAATTGAGGATGTGCCGGAGCCGGAAGTGAGAGCGGAAACAGATGTAAAGATCAGAATTACGTCAGGAGGAATCTGCGGTTCTGATGTTGGAATCTGGAACGGCACAAATTCTCTGGCAGTCTATCCAAGGATTATCGGGCATGAATTTGGCGGGATCGTGACAGAAACAGGAAAAAACGTGAAGTCGGTAAAGCCGGGCGACCAGGTTACGGTGGATCCGGTCATGAGCTGCGGGCATTGTTATGCATGCAGAATCGGACGTCATAATGTGTGTTCCACGCTGGAGGTATTGGGCGTACACCGGGATGGAGGATTCTGTGAATATGTCTGTGTGCCCGAAAAAAATGTACATAAATTCCATACCAAAATGGATGAAAAGATGCTGAGTGTGGCAGAACCATTTACAATTGGGACAGAGATCAACCGGCGCGGACAGATCGGGAAGGGAGACCAGGTACTGATCATGGGCGCCGGACCGATTGGAATAGCAGCGATGCAGTGCGCGAAGAGAAACGGAGCGGAGGTTCTGATGACAGACTTGGTGCCTTCACGCCTGGACCGGGCGAAACGGATGGGCGCGGATCGGACCGTACTCATCCATCCGCAGGGGCAGCAGGGAAAAGACCAGGGACAGGAGCTGGATGCGGAGCTTGCTGCGTTTACGGGAGGAGAAGGAATTCCGGTTGTAGTAGATACCGTCTGCATTCCATCTTCTTTTGAGCAGTCTGTGCAGCTTGCTTCACCGGCCGGCAGGGTGGTCGTGATCGGATTGAAAAACCAGCCATCCAGGATTACAATGGCGGATATTACTAAAAAGGAACTGACGATTGTCGGATCGCGGCTGAACTGCGGCTGCTTTGATGAAGTCATAGAGGGACTTGAGGACGGTACGCTGCATGCAGAGGAATTCGTGACACATGTATTTCCGTATTATGAGGTGGAAAAAGCATTTCAAATGATCCGGGAACATCCCCAGGAGGTGCTGAAGGCAGTGATTACATTTTAATGACATTACATAGAAAAGGGGCTGCGGCAAAATAAGGAATATGGGAAGTTATTTTGGGACAGTTCCTAACTGCAATATACAGGGTATGGCATTTGGATTACACGCTCAGCCATACAATGTATACGATCTGTATTTTGCGGCAGTCCTTTCAGCATTTTATAGGATATTCTGCGCTGCCGAAGAAAGAGAATCAGGCAGTGACCGGAATATGATATTGCTCCAGCAATGCCCGCATTCGGGCAAGCTCCGCATCCTTATCAGCAAGTAAAGCATTTTTTTCTGCAAGACCAGCAGTCAGGGTGTTGTTTTCAGCAATCAAAGCATCTTTATCAGCGATCAGAGCATCTTTATCAGCGATCAAAGCATCTTTATCAGCGATCAGAGCATCTTTATCAGCAATCAAAGCATCTTTATCAGCAGCCAGAGCCTCATTATCAGCGATCAATGTCTTTTTGTTTTCATTCAAACTGTCAATCTCATCATACAAACGTTTCTGCAGTACACTGGGCAGTTCAATCATCGGTTTCGTCATACGGTCTACCTCCCTTCGAAAATCAGCATGCTTCTCAAATATTTTTTCCGCGGCACGGCGGAAGAGGTTGATGTAATCATCATATTCCTGTTGCGTCAGATACCCTTTTTCTAATTCATTTTCTAATATCATCATAACTTTATCCACAAAGTCTGTCAATTCCTTTTTGTCTAATGGAAATTTTCTTTCCGGATCCAACTTCGGCCGCAGTCGGAGCAATACATAAGGAATAAAAAGATTCAGATGCTTTTCATGAATTTCCTGCAGAGAATAGGACTGGATCCTGACGGTGGGGATTTTGTAAATGTGCTCAGTTTCATCCTGAAAAAAAATGCGGCACCGCAGATATTCCGGAAGCTTTTCATTTTTTTCAGGATAGATGACCGCAGAACGTGGGAAATGCATAGTATAACCGCCATTTTCGTCAGCTTCATGAATGGTATACTGCATGGCAAAATGCAGATCATACGCGACCATACGGATGACCATTTCACGATCATTGCGCATCTGACATTCCAGATGATAATAGTCTGATTGTACCAAAAGCGCGATATCGGACAGACGCGAGCCTGGCGGAGCATTTGGATCCTCCCTGTAAGTGGAGGATTCCGTCGCGAGCAGGGTGACTGGGGTTCCTTTTGGATACTCTTTTCCGTACACTTCCTTGAAGAGTGGAAAAAGCTGTTCCGGCATGGCATCCACGATGGCTTTGAGAATTTCATCCCACAGCATGGCGTTGCCGGGCATGTTTTTTTGAGACATAGAGATCAGTCCTTTCTTCTATAAATTGTCAACCAATGAGTTCCTGTGCTGCTGTGAAATATGGCGAGACGCCAGAATTGCCGGACGGCCGGAATGGCATGGTCCGATAGGTTTTCACAGAACAAGTATAGCAGAAATGTTCGGGAAAGTAAATACGAAATGTCAAAGCAAGATTGTGCAATTATTCGGCAATAAAAATGTTGAAGGAATACGCAATCTTTTTTAGTATAAAGAAAAATACAACCATTCAGAACAGTAGACCGTCCTCTGCTTTGCATAGTTACAGGCAAAGGAAGAACGATCATGCATTCAGAAAAGAAGGAGGAGAAGAAATGGCTCTGCGATATTTAAATGATGTGGGAGAAAAATTTGTTTGGACGGACAGAAAGGAGAGTGGTGATGACAATGGTGCGAATAGAGTTTCCAAAAGAGCGCGAGAAAAGGAAGGGAATTCCTTCTGGTGCGAAGCATACATAAAATACGCATCTCTATTGGAGGCAAGAGTAGTCGATCTATGGACACCGGAAAAAGAGGGAGCCAGACTCGGCCGGTCTCTGTGCTATATAAGAGGGGGCAGTGCGCTTCGTCTGCATACGGAATTCGAGCGCAGAGACAACAGGGCAAGTTCATTCGACAATTATCAATTCATTTTTCCAAACCAGGACAGCCGATCAGGGGACCGGAGATGTGGTTCGGATGCAACCGGATTGAGCGGGGATCCGGCGTGATCTTTCCAATCGAGGTGTTGACAAAGGTATATCTGGAGACGAAGGATGAAAAATATCTGAGATCCTGTATCAGAGCCGCAGACTTTATCTGCCAGTATTATGTGAAAGATATCAAATATATCGGAGGACTGAATGATACGACACATAAAAAATCTGTTAAGATTGACGCGGTCGGAGTGATGTTTGCCATGCGTTCTCTGCTATTTACATATGAAATCTGTCGGGAACAGAAATATCTGAGTGCGGCGGAAAAAGCGGCGAAAGTATTGTCTACATGGATCTTTTTATGGGATGTTCCTTTTAATAAAGGGACAGTGCTGGGAGATCATGAGTTTAAGACGACAGGCTGCGATGTGATTCCGGCAGGAAGCTATGTGGATACGGTGATCAATCAGATATTTTAATGCCAGAGAAGTGCCAGGCTGGCACCAGCATGTAATAAAGAATCGCACTTGTATTCCGGCAGCTGAAGAGCTATAATTAAGAGAAACCAAAGAGGAGAATGAATGGGACAAAAAGATATCGTAGAGAAGAATTTGGAAGATTATAATAATATATTCTCTGACATCGTTAAAGGGTTAGTGTTTGACGGGAAAAGCGTGTAATTACAGGATATCTCAGATGGATGAGGAACTGGAAGAACAGGTTCTCCATGCGGCGGCCAAGTCTTTTTGCTTTTTATGAAAGGATTTGCCCAACTCATTCGTATTATTTATAAAGGGGTTCTTATTGGAAAAATAAAGGAGGTATGTAAAAATGAAAAAGTCAATTGTTTCCTTTGTGATTGCGGCTGCCCTTGTGATCGGCGGCGTGACGGTATATGCGTCTGCGTCAGGCGAGGCGCAGAGGGCGGCTGAGACGGAAGCCGTGGAGAAGGCAAAAGCGGAAAAGGAAGTGGCGGAGTTAAAGGCCGAACTGGCATCCATACAGAGGAAGACCGAGGCGGCAGCAAAGGAAAAGGCGGAAGAGGAAGCGGCAGCGAAAAAGAAAGCCGAGGAGGAAGCGGCGGCAAAGAAAAAGGCGGAAGAGGAAGCGGCAGCGGCTCAGAAGAAGGCCGAGGAGGAAGCGGCGGCGGAAGCCCAGAGACAGGCAGAGGAAGCGGCGGCAGCGGCAGCCCAGAGTACTGTGCAGACGGCGGCGCCGGCCGAAACCTATGCGGCTCCTTCGGAGCCTGTGGTGGATACACAGCCTGTATATCAGCCGGTCTGTCCGTATGGACATCCGATCTGCTATGATAATATGTGCGGTTATTCAGATTGCCCGAATAGCTACTGCTATGTGGGCGGCACATATAACAACAATACTGGGACGAACTATGATTACTCAGGCGGTAACTGCTACCAGGGCGGTTACGGTGACGGACATCATGGCGGCGGTCACCATAGGCGCGGGTGCTACTGACCGACAGTACATGACTGCGGCGGGATGAGGGAGTTGCTATGCGAAGTGAACAGGAGGCTGCGAGGGCAATTGAGCTGTATGCAGATACGGTACGCAGGATTTGTATGCTGCAATTAAAAAGCAATTCTGACACAGAGGACATATTTCAGACCGTATTTCTGAAGTATGTCCTTTATTCGGGTGTGTTTGAAAATGAGGAGCATGAGAAGGCATGGCTGATCCGTGTGACGCTCAATGCCTGCAAGGACTTTATGAAGAGCTTTTTCAGGAGCCATACGGTTCCTCTCGATGAGATCAAAGACCTCATCGCAGATGTTCCGGAGGACCACAGTGATGTCCTGGAAGCCGTCCTTTCCCTTCCCGCAAAATATAAAACCGTGATCTACCTTTATTTTTACGAACAATATTCGGCGGTGGAGATTGGCAGGCTTCTTGGAAAAAATGTGAACACGGTGTATACGCTTCTTGCCCGTGCCAAGGCAATGTTAAAGGAGCGGCTTGGAGGTGAGGGATTTGAGTAACCGGATCTATGATGCATTTGATTCTGTTTCCGCAGGCCGGGAATTAAAGGAAAAGACAAAGGCGTATCTGTCCCAGGCGTCGGTCCGCAGACATTCTGGTTCCGCCCGGTATGCTGCCGCGGTGGCCTGCCTGCTGTTTGTATTGCTGGGGATCGGAGGATATGCGTTTTATATGACCCCTGTCGCGGCGATCAGCATCGACGTCAATCCATCCATGGAGTGGGAGGTAAACCGCCTGGACCGGGTGGTATCTGTGATTTGTTATAACAAGGAAGCAGAGCATGTTGTGGAAAAGCTGCATTTAAAGCACAGAAAATATGATGAAGCCATCACCGTATTGCTCACCAGCAGGGAAATGTCCGGCTATCTGGCGGAAAATGCCGAAGTCAGCATTTCCGTGGCGGCGGAGGATGAGACACGGAGTATCCGGATGCAGGGCCGCGCCGCGGAATGTGCGGGGGAGCATTGCGGGAATGTCAGCTGCCATGGGGGAAGCGCGTCAGACAGACAGGCGGCCAGTGAGGCCGGGGTGTCTCTTGGAAAATACGAAGCTTTTCTGGTATTGCAGGAATTAGACCCGTCTATTACCCTGGATAAGATCAGCGGGATGTGCATGGGAGAGATCCAGGCTCTGATCCGGAACTATCAGGGGCAGGAGGAAGAAACGGATTCGGTAGATTCCCATCATACAGACGGGGAACACTGCCAGAGATGCAGGAACAGGAACGGCCGGGAGCGTGAAAACACCACTGGTCAGAATATGGAAAATCTGAACAGCCAGGAGAGTGAGAGCACCGACAGCCAGGAAAGTGAAAAGGGAAACGATGATGAAATCGGATATCACCACATTCACGGATATCACCATGCTCACGGACATCGCCACGGTTCATGAGACACGCTGCAGAACTAGTACAGCATTGCGTAATTAACGGTGAATACTGCACCTGCTATTTCTGCCAGTTCTGCGTTGGCGTCAATCAACGATGCCACCGCATCGCCTCTTTCCTCCGCCTTGTCCTGACAAAAATATCAGGCACATTATTCACCATTATATACGCAATACTGTACTAGTACAACGAATAATAAGTATCATTCTGTCCCTACTGGTCCGAATGGATACTGCTCCATCAGGATCTGGCTGCACCGTACCGTATGCTCCGCCATCAGCTCTTCTGCCTGATCCGCATCCCGTGCCGCGATAGCCTCCGCAACGCTGCGCATGGCAGTGCAGATCTGAGAAAGCGGGAGGTGGCGGAAGAGGATCCGCGTCACTGCCAAACTCATTTCCCCAAAGGAATTGTACATCAGGGGATAGATCAGATTCTGTGTGGCAAGGAAAATGGCATGATGGAACCGGGTGCTGACCTCTGCGCATTCCTCCGGGTCACGGCAGGCTTCCATCTGCTCCAGCAGTTCAAACATCCGTTTCAGATCGTCCTCCGTATGGCGTTCCGCCGCCAGCCGGGCGCACTTCTGTTCATTGATAGAACGGTATTCCATCAACGCAGTCAGCATGGACATGTCAAACTGCCCGCCGCTGTGGTGGAAGATGGAGGTCAGAGTTCCCAGATTTCCCTGCCGCAGAAAATCATTGACAAAGGTTCCTTTTCTTGGGACGATGCATACAAACCCGTTCTTCGCAAGCTCCTGGATCCCCGAATTGACCACCGTCCTGCTGATGTTCATCTGGGCGGCCAGGTCCCGCTCATTGGGAAGCTGCTCTCCGGCGGCAAGCTCTCCGGACAGGATCATGGACTCCATCTGGCGTACAAACAATTCTTTCATTGTAGGCATGACAATCTTTTGAAATGGCATGAATATTCCTCCTGCTGATTTTTTGATTCGGTAAGTATCTGGCTGTTTATCATTCACTATACCGCATATCGTATCGGTCCCGCATCTTTAATAAATATATACGCAATTCTCTTTCGCGCAATTGGGAGCTGCATAAAGCTATCCTATCATATTTGGTCAGACCATCTTTTTGTATATTACCACGATATTTGTTTAATTTCAACAAAAGAAATAATTTCCATAAACTTTTTGTGTTATATATCCATAAAATTCTGGTTGCTATTTCCTGGCTTTGATGTTATAGTAATCAAAAGAACTGTGGTCAGACCAAACACAAGAGAGAAAGGATGGGGTGATGATGAGTAACACAAAAAGAAATGCATTCTGGAGTTTTTTTGACAGGATCGGGCAGCTTCCGACCTTCCTGATCTGGACGGCTTTGATCTGCGTCGTATCGATGCTGGCATCCTATTTTCCGCTATGGGTCAATGTGATCGTCAATGTATTGCTGCCGGTGCTGGTGCTTCTGAAATTGAAAATGGTCATGTTTGAGAAGCTGAAGCTGTCCACGCTGGTGCTGATGCGGGCGCTGATCCTGCTTCCGATCTTCGGGATTATGAGCGGAGAGCTGTTTGTCAAGATCGTGCTGGTATTCCTCGTGATCAACTGCATGGAAGCGACGCTGACGGATCTGCTGAAAAACCACCAGCCCTATAATTTTGTTACCGGGCTGGTACTGAGCCTTTCCGTGCTGACCCTTGCCGGAAAATGGTTCCCCGAGGCGGCAGGCCCGTTTACCGGGATCTACACGGCCAATGCAGGTCCCCGCGCGGATGCGCTGTTCGTGTCCGATCAGGTGGTGGTCATCGGCACAATCTGCTGGCTGGTCGCTTATACGATCTGGAACTGGCTGTTTGTGATCGGGGAGTTCAGCCCGTCCATCGGATATCTGCATATTGGGATCCTGTCATCCCCGATCATCAGTATCCTGCTGACGATGAATCCCGGCTACTGGCTGGTATTCCGCGCCAACAGCCTGACCTGCGGCGGGGTGTTCCAGATCTACTGCAAGGACGATATTGAAAAGAAACTGGAAAATGAAAAGCTGGCGGCATTTATCGAAAAGGTAAAATCCCCTCCGGCGCAGATCGTATTGATGATCCTGAATCTGGTATTGATCGCGGTTCCGGTGGGAATCTATTTCGGAATCATTTGATTATAAGGAATCGCGCGCATGAAAATCGCTGTGCGATGGCGCGCGGGCAGGCGCAAATTGGTTATAATATGAGACAAGAAAGGAAGATAACATGGCGAATTATGATGTGATCGTGATCGGCGCGGGGAACGGAGGGCTGGCGAGCGCGGCTACCCTGGCGG
Organism: Schaedlerella sp.; assembly: GCF_056796775.1. NCBI lineage: Bacteria > Bacillati > Bacillota > Clostridia > Lachnospirales > Lachnospiraceae > Schaedlerella > Schaedlerella sp. The sequence goes on along the minus strand of NZ_JBQIKP010000038.1, from coordinate 22,496 downwards.
TGAATCACAAAAAGACAGTGGTATTTGAGAAGCACAATATTCCCGGGGGCTGCGGCACTTCATTCCGCAGGGGGCGGTTCGAATTTGAAGTGGCGCTGCACCAGCTCAACGGGATGAACACGAAGGACAAGCCTGGCCCGACCAGGCAGCTGTTCCGTAAATGGGGGATCGAGGATGCCATTGAGTGGATCCCCATCGAAACCTTATACAAGATCAACCTGCCGGGAGGCCGGGGAGTGGCGCTTCCGGCGGATAAGAAGAAGGCTTGCCATCTGCTGTGCAGGGAATTTCCGGAGGAGGCGGAGGCCATCCGGCATTATTTCCACATGGTCTGGAAATTCAACGAGGAAATTGCGGATTTCCTGGCAAAGAGCGCCGCAAGCCCGGCAAATCCTTCGGAGCTGAAGAAGTTTATCACTAAGACGGGATTTCCGAAGATCTACAAGGTACTGGCAAAGTACGGCGTCCGGAGCACCCAGGACGTGCTGGATGAATTTTTCAAAAGCAGGGAACTGCAGCTCTGTCTGTCGGCTTACTGGTGCTTTATGGGAATGCCGCCGGAGCGGTTCCCCTTCTCCATCCTGGCCAGATGCATGTATCTGTATACAGTAGACATGCCTTACTATGTGCGGGGAGGCAGCCAGGTCATGAGTCAGGCGCTGATGGATACCATCCGCAGACATGGGAGCGACGTGTTCCTGAACCGCGGCGTGAAGCGGATCCTGATAAAAAACGGCCGGGCTGTGGGCGTGGAGGATGAAAACGGCAATCAATACCATGCCCGCAAGATTATTTCCAATGTATCTCCCACCGTGACCTATGCAGGGCTTCTGAAGGATGAGGAGGTGCCGGAGGCCTGCCGGCAGTATTTTAAGAGCTATACCACGGGCATTTCCGCGCTGACCTGCTTCATCGGCCTGGACTGTACGCCGGAGGAGATCGGATTTACCGATTCCTTCAATTTGATCTATGACAGCCTGGATGCCAACAAGGATTTTAAGAATGCGTATTTTACTGATACAAAGACAGACCCAATTGTAGCTACCTGCTATACCATTGACGATCCTTGCGTCTCGCCGCCGGGGACGTCCATTATCACGGCGGGCACTCTGAAATACGGTGAGGCATGGGAAAAGCTCTCGCCTGAGGAGTACCATCGGACGAAGTACGCGGCGGCGGACGAGATCGTCAGACGTCTGGAGACCCGCTTCCCGGGACTGCGGGGACACATTGAGGAAATGGAGGTAGCCACGCCGCTGACCCATATGCGGTATCTGGGCCATCCGGGCGGGGCGATCTACGGCTATGAGCAGGATCTGAAATCCAGTGTCTTCTTCTTCCCGCAGGATGAATTTATCCCCGGACTGACCTTTTCCGGCGGCTGGGTCAATACATGCGGCTTCGGCCCCAATTATGCATATGGGGACAAGATCGCGCAGTCTATTTTAAAGGAGGGCAGATAGGATGAGCAAAAAACCAATCAAAGAGATGATCATCAGTACCATGCAGAACGGCCCGGAAACCTTGAAGGAACTGGAAATGGCGAAAAAGACGGGAAAGGATATCTCTCTGGAGCGGGGGACGGTCCAGAGGAAGGTGGACCAGTACCACCCTTCTGTCCTGCACCTGACGGTCAGCGAGATCGAACCGGTCAGCCCCATCGCGAAGCGGATCCGGCTGGTATCAGACACCGGATATCTGCCGCCCTTTGAGGCAGGGCAGTATATCAACGTATTCTGCGAGATCGACGGGGCGCGCACGTCCAGGCCCTACAGCCTGTCCTCCTCGGCAAAGCAGCGGGCCTATTATGAGATCACCGTGGCAGCGGTGGAGGGCGGATTTGTATCCGGCTATCTTCTGCGGCAGCTAAAAGTCGGGGACCGGCTGGAAGCAAACGGCCCGGCAGGGGTGTTTCGGTATCATCCGGTCTTTCACTCCAAGCGGTCCGTATTTTTGGGCGGCGGGAGCGGGATCACGCCCTTTGTCAGCATGATCCGGACTGCGCTGGAGAGCGGGGAGGATCGGGATATTACGCTGCTGTACGGGAGCCGCACAGAGGAGCTGGCCATGTACCACGGGGAGCTGGCCGCATTTGCCGAAGGGCATCCGAATTTTCACTATACGCTGATCCTGTCGGATGAGGAGAAGGAAGGAATGGAGCACGGCTTCATTGACGCGGAGCGGATCCGGGCGCATGTGCCGGACATTCTGGATTGCACCTATTATATGTGCGGCCCGGCGGTGATGATGGAATTCTGCCGCAAGGCGCTGGATGAGCTTCAGATCCCGGGACGATCAATCCGCAGAGAGGTATTCGGGACAAGACGGGATATCTGGAATGAACCGGGCTGGCCGGAAGGAATGACGGGAGAGGAACTGTTTCAGATCAAAGTGGGAGATCAGACCATCGAAGCGAAAAGCGGGGAAAGCGTGCTCACTGCCCTGGAGCGCGGCGGCCTTCGGGTCAATGTATGCTGCCGCTCCGGCGAATGCAGCCTGTGCCGGGTGCAGCTCGTATCCGGGAAGGTATTTACCGCCCAGGGGGCGCTGCTGCGGTATGCGGATGAGCTGTTCGGATATATCCATTCCTGCAAGGCGTATCCCATCAGTGATCTGGAGCTGCGATTCTGAAAATGCCGCGATAGCCCGGCGCGGATTCAGCTAAAACGGGATTGCGGGGGGCTATGAGAGGACTTAGAATAAAGGGGGGCTTTTGATGTTCTTTTTTACAGGTTATACATTTACAAGTGTGTTGGTATTTCTCGGGCTGACCGCGGCTCTGATCGGGCTGAATGAGGTGACCCGGCGTTTTAAATGGGCAGGGATCGGGATGTATGTCATCATCCCGGTCATCGCCACCTTTTTTATCTGGCCCAAGACCGCGGGAGGAAATGTGGGCGGCACCTGGTTCGCCTGGGTCAAGACCTATTCCGCGCTGGCCGGCGTGATCGGATTCATGCTGCTGCGGTATATCCCGAAGCTGCAGAAAAATAAATTCATGCTGACCTACCCGGCATTGATCCTGGCAGTCAATATTCTGGAGGCGGTGTACGCGGACCTGGAATGTCTGCCCAAGACCGGGCAGATCGAGGCCGGGCTGCAGATGATCGGCGGCCCCTGGAATGTGATCAATGCCATTGCGGGCATCCTGAATATCATCACCATCACGGGATGGCTGGGCATTCAGATCGGAAAGACAAAATCCCAGGATATGGTGTGGGCGGACCAGCTCTGGTTCTGGATCATTGCCTATGACCTCTGGAATCTGTCCTACTGCTACAACTGCATTTCCAACCGTTCCTTCTATGCAGGATTTTTGCTTCTGGTCTCCTGCACGGCGGCGGAGTTTTTGATCCGGCGGGGGGCGTGGCTGCAGCACAGGGCGCAGACATTGGCGCTGTGGGCCATGTTTTCCCTGACAGTGGATTATTCTGCGGCGGAGGAGTATTTTGCCATCACCTCCACCCAGTCCGACCTGCCCAAGCTGCTGCTAAGCGTAGCGGCGCTTGCGTTCAACATCGGGGTGCTGGTGTACGAGGCGCGGATCATCCGGCAGACGAAGCGGAATCCGCTCAAAGAAGCGATCTATACGGAGCTGGGAGCTTATAAGAAGAATCTGGAGGCGAATGGGCTGTAAATCAAAATGTGAAGCACAGGGGGATTCCTGAGTTATGCAGCTTTTTAGGTGTTTTCAAGAGAAGGTGAAAACAAGCGTAGTTCTTTTTGGTGAAACCACAGTTCAGACTGGTGGTTCAGGTAGATCATCTGCAAGGCGGCAAGCGTCCCGCTTCCATTGGGGGACCAGGCCATTCCATTGTGTTTCTGCCGCTGTGCCACGGCCAAATCGCTTGCTTTTTCGACAGGATTGCTGGAATTCCTGACGCCAAGTTTTTGCCCTTAGCGCATAACATGTGATGGCATCCCCCTTTTTTTCGAAGTATCCGATGACATTATCAAGCCATTTCCTATTCTTGATGTCGGCAGGATCCAAGGATAAAAGGTATTCTGAGGCGCTCGCCACATCATCGACCCAAAGGTAGCGCGGCATCTTTTCAAGAATGGCATTCCGCCTGTCTTTTTCGCGGATTGCCATACTGGATATGTGCGGCCGTATTCTCAACATACTTGTAATCCCTTATGGAGCCTTCTTTGCGGGAATCGTTCACTGCGGCAATCCTCTCATTGATCTCCGGCTTACCTTGTTCTGCGACTTGGGCAACGGCGGCAGCCGTTATGTTGTCAGAGAGTACCATGCCCTCTAATGGAAGGCCGCTTTCACCATCGAATCCGTACATGGACAAAATGTGCGCGGTAACATTGGAAAGTTCTTTGGAAATCTCGGCGCCAATACGGCTTATGCTGTCCGATAATGTGCGGAGTTTGACCGAATTTATGTCTGTCCTTCCGAGAAAACGGTTGAGGATATCGGCCACATCCCGGTAGCTTGCTTTGGTACATACACATGAGGCGGCTTCCAGATATTCACGGGACAGTTCCCTGTTAAGCTTTCTGCTGGTTTCGAGGACGGTTTTTTCTAAAAGGTCAAAGTCATGGAGAAGGTCATCCCGTGTAGAAAGGTCAAAATCCTCAAGGGAAGGGAAATCCCCCTCCGCGTTTCTTGACTACAAATCATCCTGCCAAAGGGCATAATAATACCCTTGTTAAAAGAGATAAGGGCTATTAACTGAAAAATCCAACCGCACAGGAGGAAATATTTTAAAGAACGGTATTTCAATATATTTTTACTTCTCGGATTGTCCCTGTGTTTCATTGCCCTTTTATATTGATTGACATATTTTGTAAGTCCATAGTGCATTTTTTGCTCATTTTTTAATCACTGCAAATTCGCTGCTGTCAATTGTTGGCTTATCATCAGACAAAAAGAGCGGATCTGTGATGATGACTGCTTTTGTATAATCAAGATAGGCATCTCCTATAGTATAGAAAGAGTGCGGATGCTTCATGTGATGGCGGAAAGGTACTGCGAATAACAATCCATGGAGCCTTCTTTTGATTATGCGCCTTGCGCTCTACTGTACAAGGAGAATCATCCATTGGGGCGCCTTTACTTTCGGCTCGCCGGCTCTTAGGCGATGTTCTATTACATTTTAATTATATGCGATTATATATAAAAATACAGGTATTAATAAAATGTTAAGAAAATTTGTTCCTATCCGTTAAAAAATTTTCTGTATGATCATCTTATAATAAATGCTGTTGATATATCGACAGGAAATCGGTTTGTTATGTAAATTGATTGCAGATGAAGGAGGAACGGAGATGGGAGCAGCACAGGAAAATGCGTCAGGCATAGAGATACAGATGGGGGTATTTGAGTCGATTACAGATCTTTTGGTTTTGAAGCTGGTCTGTTTTTTGGGTTTTTTGATCATAGGAGTCCTGTTAGTTGCTTTGGGCAGAAAAAAACAGCTTCCTAAGATAAAAATATGGATTGCGTCACTGGGACTATATTATTATCTGTGTTTGATGCTGAATCAGATTGTGGGGATTCCGACACGGAGTGAATTTGTCAGGCTGTCTGGTCTGGGGGAATCCTTTTTTCATCCGAAATTCAATCTGATCCCTTTCTATGATGTGGGGATTCTGAGCTTTATACTGAATATTTTTCTGTTTATTCCGTTTGGATTTCTGTGTCCTGTGATCAGCGAAAAGTGTCGGAATATCCGGAATATGCTTCTGCTGGGAGCTGCTTTTTCTGTCGTGATCGAATTTGGTCAAATGTTTACCTTATATCGGATTACGGACATTAATGACCTGCTTACAAACGTATTGGGGACAGCCGCAGGGTATCTGTTCTGGCGGATCATTGCAGGAAGGAGAGAAAAACAGCCTGCGATTGCGGGAAAGGATGCTTATGCATATCTTCCGGTCATGATTGTTGTGACTGCATACTTGATCTGTTTTTTTGGCGGATGAGTGTTAAAAATAAAAAGGAATGCTGCAGAGAATTGCGGCATTCTTTTTTTGGGTGTATAATATAAATCAGCTTAGTGGAAGCTTTAGTTTTGAGAGAAAGGACAGGCAATCTAGCAATGGAAGAGATCATCAAAACAGGGGATGATACTGCCGGCAGGGGGATTACTATCGAGGCAGCAGGTTTTTTGGCGTTGCTGGGAACAGCGGTGCTCTTGAATTATGCTGATCCGGGAATGGAAGGAAAGGCAGTGGACGGACAGATCACGAAAATGGAAAGTGAAGGAATTGCAGGCAACATAGTCAAGGTCTGGAATCCGAATGACAGAGCGCATGTGTTGGAAGACGCAGAAGGATTGGTGCTGAAAAAGCTGCTGACGCAGGACAGCCCCGCTGCGGACCTGGTTCATACAGAGGACAACGGTTCAGACCCGACATTGATGTTGCCGGATCTTTCGGATGGAGATGTATGGGGAGCGATACATTTGGAGACAGAGGAGATGCAGGGAGGATGGGCTGCTGCGGATCCGACTGTGCCGGAGAAGCCGTTTACCTCAGGAAGTTTATCGGGTGAGGAAATGACAGTGGATTTGTTTGCGGAAGAAATTCCATCCAATATTGGGACAGCGGTGAATCCGGCAAAGCCTGTGGCTCCATCCCACAAAGAAACGATTGTAAATCCGGCAGTTCCGGAGATGCCAGGGGATAAAGAGACAGTAGTAGATTCGATGGCTCCGGAGGATAAAGGGACAGTAATAGATCCAATAGTTCCGGGGAAACCGGAGGAAGGAACAGTGGCGGATCCGATGACTCCGGAGATGCCGGGGGATAAAGGGACAGCAGTAGATCCGATGACTCCGGAGATGCCGGGGGATAAAGGGACAGCGGTAGATCCGATGACTCCGGAGGTACCGGAGGAAGGAACAGTGGTAGACCCAATGACTCCGGAGGTACCGGAGGAAGGAACAGTGGTAGACCCGATGACTCCGGAGACGCTGGGGGATGAAGGGACGGCAATCGATCCGATCAATCCCGAGACACCCTCGGAGGGTGAGAACGCAGTGGATCCCATTGTGCCGGACAATCCGGCAGGAGATGGAGGAGCGGTGGAACCGGCAGTACCGGATCAGGGTTCCTCGGACTCTGCTGAGGGGGATGGAACCGTGTCGGATACCGGAGACGAAGAGAATGGGGATCCGGAAGCGGTGTCCTGCTTTGTTCTTGATGAAACAGGAATGCTCTGCGGTTTTCTTCCGGAATATGCGGAGATTCCCGATGGATGTCTGACGCTTCCGGCAGAATGTACCGGGATCCGCAGAGGGGCATTTTCCGGCTGCGGAGCAGGGATCCTGGAATTGTATATTCCGGCGGGGGCGGTTACGATTGAAGAAGGAGCGCTTGCCGACCTGATCTCTCTGGAATGGATTGATGTGGAGTATGGCAACCCGGGATATGTCAGCGACTGCGGTGTTCTGTTTGACAGTACCATGTCTGTGCTTCTGGCATTTCCGGCAGCCTGGACGGATGTTTACGCAGTGCCGCCGGGGGTGGCAAGGATTGCGGACAGGGCATTTGACGGAACCTCGATCTACAGGCTGGATATCCGGGAATGTACCGGACTTTCCTTTGGGCAGAATGTCTTTGGAAGCTCTGGGGGAAGCGGGATCCAGGTGGCTGTGCCTGAGCCTGAGATGGAGATGTATGCGGGTATGCTGGCGGGGTATGCGGTGACGCTGACGAAGTGAGAATGCTTCTGGCCGCGCGGTTCGGTATCTGGAAAGATTTTAACAGAGAGATGTGAACGGCAGTTGCTTTTTTGCAAATAGACGATTCTTTTCAAAGGGAACCTTATGGAGTATCATAGTCTGCAGATATGGAAAAGAAAGGACGGGCGGAGGTTATGAATACATTCGTTATATCGAAATATCTGCAGTTTCTGCGGAGAAAATACGGTTTCACCCAGGAAAATCTGGCGCGGGAACTCCATTTATCCAGGCAGGCGGTCTCGAAATGGGAAACCGGGGCTGCGCTGCCGGACCTGGATACGCTCCTGAAGCTTTCCCGCTTCTATGGCCTGACGATCAATGAGATCCTGGAGCCGCGGATTCAGGGGGCGAAAGTGCTGGAGTTTGAAGATATCGTAAAAATGGACCGCCACCGGCTAAAGGAGATTTTGGAGGAATTTGAAACGGAAGACGTGGTGAAGGCATCCATGGGGGCCTCGCCGGCAGTTTATGAGCTTCTGCAGAGCATTTGCGCGGAAGTGGATTTCCAAAAGGAGCGGGAGAGGATCGGACAGGTCAGGATGGAGGAGGTCGAGAGTATTCAAAAACAGATGGTAGCTGCAGTTCAATTGTCAGGAACAGAGTTTGAATCATGAAAAAAGGACTGCAGGTATTCATGCATGTAACGCGCGGTCACAGGTCCGTGCGTTCTTTTAAGAATACATATTCTGTATCGGAGGATAATTCTTTATGATACAGGTAGTTCAAATGATGGAAATTCTGCAGTTCCCGGACATCTTCTACCTGGTTTTCCGCCATCCAGCGGACCATCTCTCCCCGGGCCATTTTTGCAAGAGTACCTTTTACTTTCACGTTCCCGTCAGTCATTTCTCCGAAAACGCAGGAGATCCGGGCTGACGGAGGCGTGAGATAAGGAAGAACGATCCTGCTGTATTCCGCGGAAGCCAGATTGACGATCTGCAGGGGCGCCTTATCGCCGCAGACTTCCGCGGCCAGATTTTCATAAATGGAATTCTTCCAGTATTCATAGAGGGAAGCGGCACAGCCGAAGGCATGGCTTACAGGAGCAAGCCTGGACTGCATTTCCAGGCGGTAGGGGACGACACCGTCTGTTGGACGCAGAATCCCGTAAAAACCGGACAGGATCCGCAGATGTTTTTCGGCATATTCCCACTGTGGGCCGGAGAAAATGTGGGGGGCCATATACTGATATTGGATGCCTTCATAGGCTAAAAGGGCCGGGGTGAGGTGTTTGTCAAGCGCAAGGGTATGAAGCTGTTCATAGTTTTGGAGGGCCAGCTTTTCACTGCAGTTCCAGAGCTTTTTTAATTCCGCAAAGGAAAGGCTTAACAGGGCGGCATGGAGCTGCCGGGCACGTTCCAGGAAAACAGGGGAGGTAAGCCGGCAGGGATATTCGTCCGTGATATTCATTTTTTTCGCCGGGGAAATGATGATTTTCAGCATGTGGGATCTCCATTTGTAAGTATGGCTTTTAAGCGGTCATAGTTCTATCAAAATCATATAGAGGACCGTCCGAAAAGTCAATAAAAAACTACAGAAAAAGCAAACCCATTCGCAAAAACCGTGCTAACGCACTCTTACGTCTGCTAACGCAGCCGCTTTTTGCTCATTTATGATTATCTGCTTGGAGAAGGGGTTCACAAGGATCATATCATAACAATCGCCCTGGACGATGATCTGAACGTGGCCTATCGGGATCCGGCGGAGTTGTCTAAGTATATCCGATCCAGGGTCACGGATCAGGAGGGCATGTTTTATATTTTTATTGATGAGGTGCAGTACGCGATTTCCCGTGAGGAGCTTAAGAATCCGGAGAGTATTCACCTGTACAATGTGCTCAACGGCCTGAAAAGGCTCCGTAATGTGGACATCTATGTGGCCGGGAGCAATTCCAAAATGCGCTCCAAGGATGTGATGACAGCCTTTCGGGGACAAGGAGATTCGGTTGAGGTTCATCCGCTTTCCTTTCAGAAATACTACGGCTACGTGGGCGTGGTGGATATTTTTGAGACGGACGCGGAAGGGAAAAGGAGGAAAGTCAGCTGTGAGATTGATTTTGTCGTCAATAAGGGCGTAAAGAAGTCTTATATCCAGTCGGCCTTAAGCCTTGGCAATGCACAGAAGGAAAAGAAGGAGCTTCGGCCGCTGCTTGGAGTCAAAGATTTCTTCCGCAAGATCATTGTTACGAAAAGCGGAATGAAGCCGTGGCTGGATGAAGCCGGAATCTTGCATCTGAGACTTTATGAGTTCCTGTTAAATCCTGCGGCGTTGGATTTATAATAGAAATAGATATTGCCTTGTTTAAACGGAGATATTCATACTTGATGGAAGGAACGGCGAAAAATGAACGAAGCAGGACATCATTCAAAAAAAGCACGTATGGAGCTGATCTGTTCCATGACCGTATTCGGCACGATCGGAATCTTTGTGCGGGGGATCCCGCTGCCGTCCGGGGAGCTGGCGCTGTATCGGGCCGTTCTGGCGGCGCTTCTGATCCTGGGATATTTTTTGATCAGCAGGATCAGGATTGATAGGTCCTCCCTGAAACGGGAGCTCATCATCCTTCTGGCCTCAGGCGCGGCAATGGGGATCAACTGGATCCTGCTGTTTGAAGCCTACCGATACACGACCGTCTCCGCCGCGACTCTGAGCTACTATTTTGCCCCGGTCATCGTCACCGTGCTCTGTCCAGTGCTATTTCATGAAAAGCTGACCAAAAAACAGGTACTCTGCTTCGTGATGTCCACGGCAGGGGTGGTGATGATCATCGGGGTCCATAACCTGGGCGGCGGGGGAAGGGATCTGATCGGGATTCTGTTCGGATTGGGGGCTGCGGTATTTTACGCGTCCGTTATCTTGCTGAATAAACTGATCAAGGGTGTTTCCGGGATCCAGCGTACATTTTTGCAATTTCTGGCGGCCATTGCCGTGCTGATCCCCTATGTGGCATGTACCGGGGGATTCCACCTGGCAGGGCTTTCGGGATCGGGGTGGGGGAATCTTTTGATCGTGGGGCTGTTCCACACGGGGATCACCTATTGTATGTATTTTTCCTCGCTGAAAGAACTGCGGGGGCAGGAAGCCGCGATTTTAAGCTATATCGACCCCATGGTTGCGGTTTTAATCTCTGTTCTGGTGCTGGGGGAGAGTATCACGGGATTTCAGGTGATTGGGGGAATGCTGATCATTGGATTTGCGGTCTGGAATGAAATCTAAGGAGATGAAGCAGTGTATCTATATATTTGTGATCATATGCTGCCCCGCTTTTTTATTTGATTTATGAAATACTCAAAAAGTTAACCAAGCTGGATTCCTTATACAGGGGTTCTTTTTCAATACGTCTTTTTTTGGCGGCTTTTATAAATCCATTTAGATAAACTGTAAACTCAGTCTTTATGATATCATAGTCTTTTTTTGATTTTTTGATATTGTGAATTTGGAATTTTTTGTTCAACGGGTAATTTTATATCAGATTCATCATTTACAATTAATGCATATCGATAATCCAGCCCTGCGCTTTTTCTTTTTTGAGAAGGTATTGCATGGCCTATTCGGCCGAATTTTCTCATATCGGCTCCCAGATTGTTTCGCAGCGGAATATAGAAGTTATTTCCGCTCTGAGCAATCATTACACATAAGTGACTTCTTCTTGACTGCTTTTTCGTGTTTCCGGTGTCGAGCATTTTTGTAAATTCAGAATGATTTAAAAATAGGATTCTCTGATAAAGCATAGTTTGGGTTCCATAAATCCCTCCTCTTGTGTTCATTACAGAAAATCTGCCACAGGCAGAATTTAATGTATATAAAAGAATATAAAGGGAACGAAATCGTTCCCTTTATCAACAATATCTTCAGCTTTTTTTAGACAGGTACATCTGACGAACCCCTCACAATTTCTTCAGTTTTTATTCCCGCAAACCGATGAATCAACAGAACATGCTTGCATGCGTATATGACACTCGCTGCGGAAGTCAATTCTTCCATGGCTTACTGCTGTGTGTTGACTTAGCCAGGCACTTCTGACAAACGCCTCGATAGAAGCAATTGCTTCTATAATTATATTGTATGCTGACAGCTATAAAGTCAACGAAAACTTTTTCACCTGGATGCGTAGATTAGATGATCTTTAGATCATCTAACCGTACAGGTGGAAAATTTCACGCATTTCAATACATTTCAATGACAGTTCACACCAAATCTATTGAAAAGTGCGGCAGGGAGCGTTAAACTGTTCCTATACCCGATGGGCATTCCCTGTCGGAGAAATGGAGGAGGACAGATATGACGATTTCAGGAATTGGTTCGGCCGGCGGTTTTCAGAATCAGGCTCCTTCTGTGGATACGCAGTCGATTGAACAGAAGATCCAGAAGCTGCAGGGGCAGCTGAAAAAGGTGAAGGAGGATGAGAGCCTGCCTCCTGAGGAGAAGCAGAAAAAGATTCAAAAATTAGAGGAACAGATCCGGCGTCTGGAGGAGCAGAAACGGAAAGCTGAGCAAAAGGAACAGCAGAAAGAGGGAGCGCCCGGGGAGGAAGCGGAAAAAAAGTCTTCCAGGATGTCTCTTGACGATGCAGTGGGAAATTATGTGGATGAATGGGGATGATATGGAAAGATGCTGCCAAGAGCATTTTTCGGTTCCAAAGGATGAAGGAAGCCTCCGGTCCGTGCGTATGGGCCGGAGACTTTTTTAGGCAGTATCAAAAAATACAGTTTGCGGGCAGAAAAAACAAGTTCCGCTGATCTGCAACGAAAGGATTCAGATGCTTCGTAACGGCAGATGGCAGATGATGGCTGAACCGATCAATTATGACAGACCTGTTGCAGGCGTCGGTCCGGCGGGTTCCTTTGCCGCGATGTGGTGTATGGAACATGAGGAGGACAAGATCGGACTGATTCCCTGTGCGGAAGGCGGAAGTTCGCTGGATGACTGGAATGTGGATCAGACTCTTTATCAACATGCGGTCAGTCAGACAAGATTTGCCCTGCAGGATACAGAGCTGTCCGGTATTCTGTGGCATCAAGGCGAAAATGACAGTTTTGGCGGCAGCTATCAAACGTATTATGAAAAATTACAGGTCATTGTAGAGCGGCTGCGGAACGATCTCAATGCAGAAAAGGTTCCGTTTATTATGGGGGGATTGGGTGACTATTTGGGAAAATCGGGGTTTGGATCAAACTGCGCCGAGTATGAAATGGTAAACCGCGAGCTGCTGAGATTTGCTATGGAACAGGAATATACGTATTTCGCAACAGCGGAAGGACTTACGCCAAATCCGGATGGAATCCATATTGATGCAGTTTCACAAAGACGATTCGGCATCCGTTACTATGAAGCCTTTTCTAAAAAGAAACATGTGCTCAGCCCTTTGGAAAATGAAATAGAACTGCTGGATGCGTGTATCAATCACAAGCCATATACAAAGGGAGAGAAATTGTATTTGGAAATGGTAAATTTTTCGGCAGGTTAGATCACATATGAGGAATTTTTGTCAAATTTCTGAAATGACTGCCGTATCAGGAAAAGCGTTATCCATATTTTTCGCCGTCGCATACAGCGGAACGAACAGCCCGGTCAGATACGCGATTAGGAGCAGCATACCGGCCAGGAGAGAAAAATTCCCCATGGAATTCCCAAAAAGCTGCAGCAGAAATGCGCAGGGCAGAGGGGCGATCAGCGCGGACAATCCGATCTGCGAGGCGGGCAATGTCGTTGTTATGGGTAATCATCACTACGGTTTGCCGAAACTCTGTGCTGGTGCGCTTGATAAGCCCCAGCACCTCGGCACTGGTCTTGCTGTCAAGGTTGCCGGTCGGCTCGGGTGCAGATAATTTTTGTTGGTTTTTAGGTTCTGATAAAGAAAAGGCATACGTTTTTTTGATGCGTATGCCTTCGTCAATTCTGCTTTAAATAACGGAGATGCCCTTTGATAAAATCAACAACATCCCGCTCCCATCGTCCGCTTTCATATTTGGTTTTCAAAGTAAGAAGATACTGAGCCGTTCACGGTTCCCACCGCATGTCAGCCCGTTTTCAAGCAGGTCAGACATCTCTTCTGCCCACGGAATGTATTTGTCTTCTTTCATTCCGAACTTGATTTTGGAAAAAGCGTGCACGTTCTCTTTCAAATGGTACAGGTCAAGAATGTGCCGCGCATCAGGGAACAGTTCTTCCGCCATATTTGCAATCCACGCCGCCCCATCACTGAGAAGCCCGCCTTTAGGCGGAAATGCAAAGGTCTTGCCCCAGGGGGGCTTCCCCATTCCACCAGCTGAGCTGGTGGTTGGGCCCTTGGGCGGTTGAATTGAGAAAAAGGGATTGTCGCATTTTAAGACAATCCCTTTTTTAGTGCGCAAAAGCTAACGATAGAAGCTTTTTTGTATGTGGCGTATTCTAACAGGAAATAAGGCTGTGCCTGTATGAATTACTCCTCCAGCTTCCAGATCTGCCGGTCCCGCTGGAAATACAGGCACACTCCGATCCCGGCAAATGCAAGGATCAAAAACAGAAATGCCGCGCCGGAGCCTTTTCCGCAGCCGAAGAGCTTTACCAGAAGGCTTCCCCTGCTCTGCGCAGCCATGACCGGCTCAAATACCTGGTCCACCAGGAACCCGCCCAGGAAATACCCGATGGGGATGGTGAAAAACTGCAGGGAATTGCGGACGGAATACACCCGCCCCTGCATTTCCAAGGGCACATGCAGCCGCAGGATCGCGTCCAGGTTCGTGCTCATCAGAGGGATGAAGATCCAGCCCAAGAATCCGCCCAGGCACCAGACAAGCGGTGTCCGGCCGAACGCCAGCAGGAAATTCTCCGTGCTCATGGAAAACAGCAGGCAGCCGCAGATCACCCGTACCCGGCTTTTCGGAGCTTTCAGGAATGCTGCCAGGAGACTGCCGGAAAATGTGGTGATGCCGATTACCGTATTGACCAGCCCCAGCACTTTTTCACTGCCGCCGTTTCTGGAAAGCATCATGGCAGGAAATGCCGCGTCATAGATGGAGGCTACCAGATTGATGGAGGCCAGAAACAAGATCAGATGAAAGATCCCCTGCTCCTTTTTCAGATAAGCAAGTCCTTTTTTCGTAGAAACCAGAAGCTTTTCGTGTGCTTCGGCCTCTTTCGTGTGCTCCGGGATCCGGATCCCGAATGCCAGTACCAGAAATGCGGTAAAAAAGGTAAACAGGTCGAAGGCGACCACCGCGCCCATGCCTGCCATTCCCATGACAGCCGTGGCAATGATGGGTGTCATGACAGAATTGAGAGAACTGGAAAAATACTTCAATCCTCCCACACGCTGATAGTATTTCTCAGGCAGCACCCTTGTGGTCGCTACCTCCGAGGCCGGCTGCTGGACCGTGTTCATCAGTCCGTTGATCCCGTTGATCACATAGAGATGCCAGATCTGCAGCGCGTCATTTCTCAATAAGAGCAGCATGACAACAGTGGTCAGCGCGGCCATAGAATCGCATACCAGCATGGTTCGCTTTTTGTTCCAACGATCGCTGAGCGCTCCGGCAAAAATACTGAGCAGCACATAGGGCGCGTACGAGCTGACCATCAAAAGCGCGGTCATCAGGGCCGAGCCCCTCTGCGAATAAGACCAGATCACCAGCGCGTAGCTTGTCATGGCGCTGCCAAGGCCGGAAAAGGACTGGGTAGACCACAGCAGCAAAAAGGTTTTCATTTCGTGTATTGTATGTATCAGATTTTTCATAGACTTTGCTCCTTATCATGTGGAACCAATATGGATTCAAATTGATTCCGGTATCTTGTTTTTGATACGGCTTCCTTGATAAATGCAAAGTCTTAGGAACTGTTGATAAATCACTTGTGCAGACGGACTTGGAGACCAGCCGGATGCGTCGGTTGTTTTTCACAGCTCCCTAGAGCAGGTTTACCGCTCCATGCTGTCCTGCCCTAAAAGACTTTGCATGGAGCTGCGGCAACGCAGAGAACCAACGGCATGAATGCCCACCTCCTTTTTGAAAAATCAGGAACCGCCCGCCGGACGAAAAGGTATATCGCCAGAATATGCTGCCGGACGGAACATGAGCTTAGTATACGCTAAAAGGAAGAAAAGGGCAAATGTTTTTTGGGAATGAGGAAAGTTATTGTTCACACGGTGTCGCGCGCTTGCCGCGCGGCATCCGGCCAATTCAGTGATGGGGCGGGTATCCAGCCCGCCTACACTCCGTTCCGGTCCGTCCTAAACAAGCGCCGCTGGCGCTTGGGACCGCCCTCAGGCGACTTCTCAATGGGCTGGATGCCGTTACTGTGAGCGCCCGGTCAGGGTGTGAACAGTAACTGAGGAAAAACAGAGCAATACCGTTATTTTATTGCAGGTTGTAATTCGGCAAAAACGATGGTAAGATGATTTTAACGGAGACCGATGGAACTGGCGGTGTGATCTTGGTAAGTCAGAACCGGCAGTGCTCAGGTCTGGTATTTTGGAAGGCAGAGGATCGGGATCAGAAGGAGGAGCAAACATGATCGTATTAATCACGGGAGCATCCCATACAGGAAAAACAGTGCTTGCCCAGAAGCTGCTGGAGCGATATCATTTTCCGTATCTGTCCATCGACCATTTAAAGATGGGACTGATCCGAAGCGGACATACGACACTGACACCGGAGAGCGGGGATGAAGCCCTGACGGACTATCTGTGGCCGATCGTCCGTGAAATGATCAAAACGGCGATGGAAAATCAGCAGAATCTGATCGTAGAGGGCTGCTATATTCCATTCGGCTGGCAAAAAGATTTTTCGCCGGAATATCGGGAGCAGATCCGGTTTTACTGTCTGGTCATGAGCCGCGGCTACATAGAAACGCATTTCCGGGAGATCAGGGAATACGCCGACGCGGTGGAAAAGCGGCTGGATGACGGCGGATGCGCGATGGAAAGTGTTTGCAGGGATAACGCGGAATTTTTAGAAAAGTGCCAGGCTTATCATGCAGAATATATTTTTATAGATGAGGAGTATCAGGTGGAGGTTGAACTGCAATAAAAAGGTCATCCTGCTTTTATTCGATCTGCCGGAAAGCAATATAAAAATATTGAAAGAAAGGATTTGATACAGTACAATAAGAAAAGAGCTGCCGGGGAATACTATGGAAATGAAAGGCAATCGAAAAGGAGAGAGAAAATGAAAGAAAGAAACATTATCCAGGTTGAAGAGAAGGTTCCTGTTAATCTGCTGATTCCGCTGAGTATCCAGCACATGTTCGCCATGTTCGGCGCGACGGTGCTCGTGCCCTTTATCTTCGGGATCAATCCGGCCATCGTTCTGTTTATGAACGGTGTGGGAACGCTTCTCTTTATTGCTGTCACAAAGGGAAAGGCGCCGGCCTACCTTGGTTCCAGCTTCGCGTTTCTTGCGCCGGCGGGGATCGTCATCAACCAGATGGGGTATGAATACGCGCTGGGCGGCTTTGTGGTTGTCGGCTTCTGCGGATGTATCGTAGCCTTTATCATTTATAAATTCGGTTCGGACTGGATCGACGTGGTGCTTCCGCCTGCGGCCATGGGCCCGGTGGTGGCGCTGATCGGGCTGGAGCTTGCCGGGAGCGCGGCGGGAAACGCAGGGCTTCTGGATGAAACCATCAATATGAAGCATGTGATCGTCTTTGCAGTGACGCTGGGCGTGGCTGTGTTTGGAAATATTATGTTCAAGGGATTTTTGTCGGTGATCCCGATCCTGATCGCGGTCATCGCGGGGTATATCGCCGCTTTGCTCTGCGGGATCGTGGACTTTGCGGAGGTGGCAAAGGCACCATTTTTCGCGCTGCCCAATTTCCAGCTGCCGAAGTTTGACATCGGGGCGATCCTGACGATTCTTCCTGTGATTCTGGTGATCACTTCGGAGCATATCGGCCACCAGGTCGTGACCAGCAAGATCGTAGGACGGGATCTGCTGAAAGACCCGGGGCTGCACCGTTCTCTCTTCGGAGATAATTTTTCCACCATGCTTTCCGGTATGATCGGTTCCGTTCCGACCACGACCTACGGAGAAAATATCGGCGTGATGGCGGTTACAAAGGTTTACAGCGTGCGGGTGATCGCGGGAGCGGCAGTGCTCTCCATTCTCTGCTCCGTGATTGGAAAGCTGTCCATGCTGATCCAGACGGTTCCGGGGCCGGTGATCGGCGGGATTTCCTTCTTGCTGTACGGAATGATCGGCGCGTCCGGGATCCGGATCCTGGTAGATTCTCAGGTGGATTACGGGCGTTCCAGAAACCTGACGCTGACTTCCGTGATCTTTGTCACTGGTTTGTCTGGGATTTCCGTGAAGCTGGGAAATGTAGAACTGACCGGAATGGTGCTGGCATGTATCGTGGGGATGCTTCTGAGCCTAGCATTTTATGTGCTGGACAAGCTGAACCTGACGAATGATCAGGAATAAGACCGGGCAGATCCGGATCCCGGACGCGGCGTGTAAGCAGCGGATAATCTGTGCGGCAGGCAGGTCTGTGGTCTGCCATTTTGAATACCATCGTATGCAGAAAGGATGCCAGCGGCAGGTTTTCTGTATAATTACAAATGAGAATAGTACAGAACAGAAAAAGAAATTACATTGAAACCGCGGGACCTGAAGAACGATGATTTTCGAAATGATGGATTGCGGTTTCTTTAGAAATTAAAAATATGCTTTGTAAACTAATTAATTGACCGAATAGATGAGGATGGAGTAAATGAAAAAGTTTCTTTGATTGAAGTATAGTTTGTTTACGGAAACGACAAGCCGAATCTTCATTGATGTTCCTCCAAAAAGAAAGATTATGGAAGGCATACGAGAGGCGGCATGATCCTGACGCCCCTGACGGGACATTACATGATGCATCTGCCGCCTTGTCTGAATTATCTGCCGATTGTGGACTGACAGGAATGGAATTTCGGAACGCTTAATCTCATTTTTTCAGCGCCAGACCATCCTTGAATGCCTCGCCGACTCTTTCGGACACTTTATAATATCCATGTGTATAGGGATCAAATGCAATGGCATTTACGAGGGACATGTCGATCCTGCCGTTTACGATCACACGTTCGTCTGCGGTAACATTTACGACCTTGCCGATCACACCGCATCCATATCCGCTGCCCTGATATTCGATAAACTCACACTCTAAACAGATCGGAAATTCGTTGATGACCGGCGCGTCCACAGCTTCCGACCTGACTGCGGTGAGGCCGCTCTTCTCGAATTTATCTGCCGCCTTGTTGCCCGATTCGACACCAAAATAGTCCGCCTCAACGACATGAGCGGCATCGGCAATGCTTACTGTAAAGGCGCCTCTTGCCTTGATATTTTTCACTGTTTTATGAGTTTCCGTCAGATTAAGGGCTACATTGCCGCGCTCCTGCATAGTGCCCCAGGCAGCATTCATGACATTTACACTTCCGTCTTCGTTGTAGGTGGCCACCATTAAAACCGGCATTGGAAAAATTCCTTCTGTGATATTGAGTTTTTTTCTCATTATGAATACCTCATTTCTCGTATAGGATTGACAGAATCTGTGTCTGTATCTATAATTATAAAGAATAACATAAAAAACACAAGTACTATCTTATTTGTAAGGTACTATCGTAAAGGAAAGCAGTTACAGTTCATTGGCCAGCCAGCATCTGTAATCGAATAATGGCTGTGCGGTATCTGGTCAATATAGTAAGGAGTTGTAGAAAAATGATCAGCAATTATATTGAGCAGGCGAATTTTGAGGATACCGGATTCTGTTATACGATGTCACTGATTGCCGGCAAGCATAAAATGGTGATCCTTTACTGCCTGATGGAATTTAAAGTTGTAAGATTCAATGAATTAAAACGTTATTTGAAAAATGTGTCCGATAAAACACTCAGCAGCAATTTGAAAGAGCTGGAAGCAAACAGGCTGATTATCAGAAAAGAATATCCTCAGATTCCGCCGAAAGTGGAGTACAGCTTAAGTGACAGAGGGAAATCTTTGATGAAGGTTTTGGATCAGCTGTGTGTCTGGGGGGAAAATAACAGGGAATAGCATCGGCGCTTTGACGGGAAGCCTGCATATTGCGGGGATTTTGTTGCCTGAGTCCGGCAGCGAAAAATAATATCCGATTTTATCCGATTAAAGGAATGGAAACAGGGAAGCACCATCTGTGATATTCACTCTGGTATTAAGGTGTTACTGTTCACACCCTGACCGGGCGCTCACATTAACGGCATCCAGCCCATTGAAAAGTCGCCTGCCGGCGGTCCTAAGCGCCAGCGACGCTTGTTTAGGACGGACCGGAACGGAGTGTAGACGGGCTGGATGCCCGCCCCATCACTGAATTGGCCGGATGCCGCGCGGCAAGCGCGCGACACCGTGTGAACGGTAGCTGGGCTCCAGCTCAGGGAATGGAGAGGGTTAACAATAGCTTGAATCCGGTCTGCTTTTATGATATCATATTATCGCCATACGTCGAAATGGGAGGAGGATACAAATGAACAGATATGAATTTACGAAGGCGCTGGAAACGGGGAACGCAACGATAGACCAGGAGCACCGGGAGCTGATCCGGGCGGTGAACAAATTGCTGGATGCCTGCGGTGAGGGGAAAGGGCGGGCATCTATGAATGAAACCATTCAATTTCTGAACCAATATGTAAACCAGCATTTTTCGCATGAAGAGCGGCTCCAGAAGCAGAGCGGCTATCCTGGGATGCCTGCCCACAGGATTTTTCATGAAAAATACAAACAGACATTGAAGGAGATCACATCTCAGATCGCGGTATCCGGTCCGACGATCGCGGAACTGGGAAAACTGAATAAACATATCAGCGTCCTGATCACGCATATCACTACAGAGGATAAAAAGCTGGCCGCATTTTTAAATCAGGCATAGCGTTCAGGTATGTGACGCCAATCTATATCTGGATTTTTTCTGAAACCTGTGTTATAATATTTCCGACATATGACGGAAATGAATGCGGTCAACCCTCCGTACAACGAATCAGAAGCATCTGGTCCTGCCATGCGGAATGATCTATACCACAGGGCGCGCAGCGTAAAGAGCAGTTTTTCACCGGAAATGGAGGCACAAGCGATGGCAAGACCCAGCAGATGCAGACGAATCTGCATAGAACCGGCTTATGACAGCTTTGCTCCGGAGGGGATCTCCTGCGGGGAGCAGGTCAACCTGACGGTAGACGAGTATGAGGTGATCCGGCTGATCGACCTGGAGAAGCTGACCCACGAGCAGTGCGCCAGGCAGATGGATATCTCCAGGACCACGGTGACAGAAGCTTACGAAGCCGCCAGGGAGAAGGTTGCGGACAGCATTGTCCATGGAAAGCAGCTCCTGATTGAGGGTGGGAATTACCGGCTCTGTGAAGGCTCGGCAATTCATTTTTGTCAGAGGAAATGTCGTAAGCATTGCGGAAAAACAGACGGCACAAAGCAGGACGTGCAGATGAAAGGAGCAGGCGAGATGAGGATTGCGGTTACATTTGAAAACGGAGAAGTATTTCAGCATTTTGGACACACGGAGCAATTCAAGATTTATGATGTGGCGGACGGCCAGATCACGAAGGAGCAGGTGATTGATACCAACGGCAGCGGACACGGCGCGCTTTCCGGGCTTTTGGGCGGCATGGAGGTGGACACCCTGATCTGCGGAGGGATCGGCTACGGCGCCCAGGTTGCGCTGGCGGAAGCAGGGATCAGGCTTTACGGAGGCGTGACAGGAAATGCGGACGATGCGGTCCGGGCATTTCTGGCGGGAGACCTTGCGTATGATCCGGAGGTTCAGTGCGACCACCATGGACACGGACACGAGGAAGGACACTGCCAGGGCCATTGCGGAGAGAATAAGCATGGCTGCGCGGGGAATTGAGGCGGCCGAAGATGAAGGCAGGAATTATCCGATGCATGCAGACAGAGGATATCGCGTTCGCTTCCTGTATTCAGAAGGGGACTCCCATCGGCTATCCATGCCCTTTCGCGAAAAAAATGAAAGAACTGATCCAGGATGACTTGGGACAAGAAATCAGGGTTCTGGACTATACACATTAGAAACCATATGGAAATATCCTGTACAGTCTGTTTAGGCTATTTCCTTCAGTTCCTTAAAAACCGGCTGTGCTTTTTGAAGGCGCGGCCGATTTTCTTTGCCACATGGAATACAATGTATCATTTGGACTTTCTATCAGAAAGCCAATTGTCTCTGATCTGCAAGTCTGACACAAATGTACGGAAAGTCAAAATCCAGCCTTGCATATTTCTACCTTTTTCGTTTTTTTTATAATTTCTGTGAAATCCACAGCATGTATAATAAAAAAGGGGTTTCTTTTTCCACCCGATACAAAAGAAAGACCGATGATTTCCGCGGAGGAGTCTGCCATGAGAAAAATAAGAAAATTCAAACCTGACAGGAAGAGCATCCGGATCCGGCTGGTGACGGCATTTATCGTGACCTCTGTGATTCCGATCCTGTTGATCAATATTATTTCCTATTGTACCAAATCGCTGGCGCGATGGCCAGAGTAGGTACATATTTCCTAAAAATTAGTAGTTTTTCCTTCTATCTTTCAAAAAAAGTAGCAGTTTTTGTAGTTATGCTGTATTGTTAAATCACCAAAAAAAACAATCACATAACACAAGAACTGCTATGCTTAGTTTATCATACATTTGGACAATCAACAACTACATATTTTATTTCTCTCCAAGACCACCGCCTTGAAAGTTACTGGTCAGACCCTGACCAGATTCCATTAAATACTGAATAGTAAAAGTGGGAATAGACACATGTTTGCTCATTTTTTTGCAAGGCATATTTCAAAAA
>NZ_JBQIKP010000037.1:0-49312 GCF_056796775.1 Schaedlerella sp. | reverse complement strand
GTTGTAGATGTATTAGCTTTGCAGGGAGCCGGATGCGGGAAAGCTGCACGTCCGGTTCTGAGAGGGGTAAGCCCCGTAAGGGACTTACCTACTTACCAAAATTCGGAGAAGTTTCCTATAGAACAAGAAAAGTGTGCGTCTTGACGCACACTTGCGCCGGAGCGCGGCTGCAGCGGATATGAAAAAATGTCGGGAAAATATGAAAAAGCGCCGGATTTGTACGATTTTAAGTAGATTGATGGTAAAAAACGTCGGGTACATATGAAAAAACTACATTCAAAAAGGGATTCCCATTGTGTATCATAGGCTTATAAGATACAGGGAGCGAACAGGAAGGACTGCCGGCCGCATGTGAGGAAGGGCGGCGGAAAAAAGAATTGACCCTGTATCAAATAAAGAGAAAGGGAATGAAGCAAATGAGTAATGAAGTAACAAAAACCCAGGCAAAGCAAGGGAAACTCGGCAAACCATTTATCTGGTTCCATGCCACATCCGTAAATGGCGGCGCAATGGCGATCGCGGCGACAATCGCAAGTTATTTTTCACTGTATGTACAGGAGACCATCGGAATCACGGCCGCGCAGTTGTCGGTTATTTTGCTGATCTGTACCCTGTGGGATGCCATCAATGACCCGATCATGGGAGTGATCTGTGATACGGTAAAACCGAGATGGGGGCGGTACCGCACCTGGTTTACATTTACACCGATCTTTCTGCTGGTTGATATGTTCCTGCTGTTCAGCAACCCGGGATTCATCCAGGGAAGCCCGATGAAAAAATGTATTTACGTGTGCATTACCTACATGTTCTATGGGATGATCGTAACGGCATATACCATGCCGCAGATGGCAATCCTTCCGGCTATGACGCTGGACGATGAGGAGCGCAATGATGTGGTCGCAAAGGGCGCTGGCGTATGTGCTCTGATGTTTACAATTGCTTCTACATTTTCCACACAGCTGGTTGAAATCTTCGGAAGCTACCGGAACCTGATGTGCTTTTACGCCGTATTCGCGATCATTTCCTTCTGGGGCTTGTACAAGACATCGGAAGAACGCTATGTCATGCCGAAGGAAAAAGGGGAAGGCGGATTGAAGCAGCTGGTTTACGTGTTCCGTCATAAAGAAATCTGGCCGGTGATGGTAGTATGGTGTCTGGCAGCGGTTTCTTATGGATTTATGTTCACCTCCTCCGTATATTATGCACAGTATATTCTGGCAGGGCAAAGAGTCGATTTTGCGACGATGGACGAGGCGGCGATCGGGGCAACGATCGGAGGCACCATTTCCACTTATATGGGATTCATCTCCATGGGCGCGCTGATTTCCATGGTAGTGCTGATGCCGATTTTCCTGAAAAAGTTCAAGACAGGATATAAGGCGATGATCATTTCACAGATTCTGACGATTATATGCTATGTAATCCTGTATTTTACAGGGCGTATGAACTTTATGTACTGCTGTATCCTGTCCTTTGTGGCAACGGCAGTAGGCTCTATGGTAAACGCGTTGGTGAATGTGCTTGTAAATGATACGATTGACTTCATTATGCTCAAGGAAGGAAAACAGCTGAACGGCATCATCTCATCCGTGAAGGGATTTGCGCAGAAGTGCGGCAATACCATTACCAATTCCGGTATGCTGGCAATTCTGGCGATCTGCGGATTCGACGCGCAGTTAGGACCGTTCGGACAGTCCCAGACGGCAGTTACGGGTACCAATATGGTTCGTTTTCTCGTTCCGGCGCTGGTTTCCGCTGCGATCCTGGTGATCATGATCTTCTATCCATTGAAGAAATATTTCCCGGAGATTGCGGAGATGAAGAAGAAAATCGCGGCAGAGCACGAAGCAAACGGAGCAGAATAGTATTGATATCCGATTGCGGATGGAAAGACGGGAATGGAGAGTATTTCACAGGGATCGACCGGTGGGATACTCTTTTCCCATATCCGCAGATTGCAGATTTGGGGAGAAGAGGAGAGGAGAAAAGAAATGCAGATTCAGGATTTAAAAATCAATGGAGTAAATAATCCGGTGGGATTCCACATGGACAGTATCATCTGTTCGTGGAAAGTAACACATGCGAAGAGTCAAAAACAGGCAAATGTGAAAATAGAGGTCAGTGCAGATGAAGATTTTTGCGAAATAATTTTCACAAAGGAAGGCGCGGACTTAAAGCAGCAGGGGGAAACCCTGTGTATGGAGCTTAAGCCCAGGACTACATATTATTACCGGGTCGCGGTGACCGGGGACCAGGGGGATTCGGCGGTCAGCGGCACATACGTATTTGAGACCGGAAAGATGGAGGAGCCGTGGAAGGCACAGTGGATCTCGGCGAAAAAAGAGGACCGCTTTCACCCGGTGCTGCGCAAAGTATTTTCCGTGGAAAAGCCGGTTAAAAGGGCCAGGATCTACGGCACCGGCGTAGGATTGTTCGAGTTGTATATGAACGGGGAAAAGCTGGGGCAGGAATATCTTGCGCCTTATGTGACCCAGTATGAGACCAACATCCAGGTGCTGACCTTCCCGGCGGAAGGATTGGCGCAGGGAGAAAACACGCTGGAATTTCTCCTTGGAAAAGGCTGGTACATGGGCGTATTCGGCCTGGAGCTGCAGAAACACAACTACGGGGATCGGATGGCGGCGATCGGGGAGCTGCACATCGAATACGAGGACGGCACAGAGGATCTCATCTGTACGGACGGAAGCTGGGAATACAGAGGCTCTATGATCGAGGATTCCGGCATTTATGACGGGGAAATCTATAATGAACTGCTCTGGGAGGGGAAGGAGAACCCATGGAAACCGGTGAATGTCCTGGAGCATCCGGAGGAAAATGAGGGGACGAAAAATCTGGTGAAGAGTCACCTCATGGATCGCTTAAGTCTTCCGGTGCTGGCCATGGAAGAACTGGCGGTACAGGAGATCATTCACACCCCGGCGGGAGAAACCGTGCTGGACTTCGGACAGAACTTTGCCGGATTTGTGGAATTTGACACAGCGTTTCCGAAGGGGACAAAGATCACGCTGGAATGTGCAGAGATCCTGCAGGAGGGGAATTTTTACCACGGCAATTACCGGGACGCAGTATCCACATTTACCTATATTTCTGACGGCACAGCGAAAAAAGTCCGGCCCCATTTTACATTTTTCGGATTCCGCTATATCCGTCTCACCGGATGGCCGGGAGAATGCAGAAAAGAAGCGTTTACAGGAAAGGTGCTGTATTCGGATATTGAGCGGACCGGTTATATCCGGACAAACAATGAGAAGATCAACCGCCTGTATGAAAATACGGTGTGGGGTTTAAAAGGCAATTTCATCGACATGCCCACGGACTGCCCACAGAGGAGCGAACGCCTGGGCTGGACAGGCGATGCCCAGGTCTTTGCGCCTACGGCAAGCTACCATATGGATACCAGGGCATTTTTCCACAAATTCATGAAAGATCTGCGTGATGAGCAGAGATTTCTGGACGGCGGGATTCCCAACTATGTGCCCAACATCGGACACAAGCCGGACTGCGGGAGCGTGTGGGGGGATGTGGCCACATTTGTCCCCTATGTGCTGTATCAGTATTACGGAACCGCCGAAGAGCTGGAGTATTGCTACCCGATGATGCGGGACTGGGTGGAGTATATCGACCGGCAGGACGCGGTCAGGGGCGGCAGGCAGTACCTGTACAACTTCGGATTTCATTTCGGGGACTGGCTGGCACTGGACGGGCCGACGCCTACCAGCTTCAAGGGCAGCACCAACGACGACTTCATTGCATCCGTTTACTATTACCGCTCCGTGCAGATCGTCCGGGAGGCGGCCGGGCGTCTGGGAAAAACGGAGGACGAGAAGCGGTATCAGGAGCTGGAGGAGAAGATCTATGAAGCGGTTCTGCGGGAGTTCTATACACCCAGCGGCAGGCTTGCCATTGATACCCAGGCAGCTTATGTGATTGCGCTGAAATTCCATGTATACAAGGATCGCCAGAAGATGATCGGCCAGTTTAAGCAGCGCTTGATGCAGGACTGCCATCAGATCAAATGCGGCTTCGTGGGGGCGCCCCTTTTGTGCACCGTGCTGGCGGAAGCCGGATTGTTTGAGCTGGCCTATGATTTTCTCTTAAAGGAAGGTTTCCCAAGCTGGCTCTACAGCGTCAACCTGGGGGCTACCACCATCTGGGAGCGGTGGAACTCTGTGGGAGAGGACGGGACCATCAGCGACACCGGGATGAACTCCCTGAACCATTATTCTTACGGCTCCGTGATGGAATTTGTATACGCTTACGCAGCCGGCATCCGTCCGCTGGAGCCGGGATTTGCAAAAGCGGTGATCGCGCCCCATCCGGACATCCGCCTGAGAAAAATGGAATGCAGTTACAATTCGGTTTCTGGAAACTATGTCTGCAATTATGAGATCTGCAGGGACGGAAAGATGTGCGTGCAGGTGGAAGTGCCGTTCAACTGTGAGGCGGTTGTGGAGCTTCCGGGCTATCAGGAAAAGAGCGTGACACTGGGGGCGGGGGTCTATGAATACTGCTATGTGCCGGAGACGGATTACCGGAAGCCATACAGCAAGGATACCACGTTGAACCGAATCGCGGCGGATGGAAATGCTATGAAAGTGCTGGCAAAATATGCGCCTGCAATTGCGGGAATCGCAGCGTCCGGCGATCCGGAGCTGGGGGCGAATACGCTGGAGGATATTTCCCATAAAGGATTTCTGCCTTTTGAGCCGGAGAAGCTGTGGCAGGCGGTTGAGGAATTGTCGGAGCTGGCTGTGGAGTGACGGATATGGGTTAGAGCCATTTGGCGCTGACTGTATATGCAATGTTTGGAACAGGATCGCTCAGGCGCTGCGCGGTTTTGTTCTGTAAAAAAGAAAAGGAGAAAAAGCGATGCAGAGTAATGTAATCTATTTATATGACGACAGGAAGGATGTTACATTGACAACATACATCTTGCAGGATTCCCCGGAGCTTCTGAACGGGAAAGACCGGCCGGCAGTGATCATCTGCCCGGGCGGCGGATATTTTAACTGCTCGGACCGTGAGGCGGAGCCGATTGCGTTAAAATTTGCCTCCATGGGATATCATGCGTTTGTACTGAGATATTCTACGTATTGTGAAGGCACGGGCGCGTTTCCGGATCTGTCGAAGCCTTTGACAGCGAAAGCACATTGTCAGAATCCTGTGCCTGTGCGGGAGATCGGACAGGCTATGCTGATCGTGCGGGAGCATGCAAGGGAGTGGATGGTGGATGTAGACCGAATCGCGATCTGCGGCTTCTCTGCCGGGGCGCACAATGCCGCAATGTATGCGGCAAACTGGCATACGGATATGATCAGCGGACATTTCGGAAAAGAGAAGGAACTGTTCCGCCCTGCGGCAGCCATCCTGGGGTATATGCTCAGTGATTATATCTACATGAAAGAGGCCGTAAAGGGCGCCAGTCCCATGGATCAGGCATTTTTTGCGGCTTCCAATACGGCGTTTTTGGGAGAGGCGGAGTCTTCGGATGAGATTCTGGCAGCAGTGAGTCCGGCAAGAAATGTGACGGAGCATATGCCGCCTGTCTTTCTGTGGGCAACGGCAGAGGATGAACTGGTTCCGGTGCAGCATTCGATCCGGATGGCACATGCGCTGGCAGACAAGAAGATTCCGTTTGAACTGCATATCTTTGAGAAAGGCCCCCATGGTCTGGCGCTTTCGGACCAGTCTTCGGCAGAATCCCTGTCGCAGGTATATCCGGACGCGGCAAAATGGGCGGATCTGGCGGGAGAGTGGCTGAAACAGAGATTTACGCTGCCGCTGCCGGAGAAATCCTCTTTCGAGAAATTGCTGGAGAATGGTGGGATATAGAGGCTGATAAAAATAGATGAAAACATTGCGCATACATTTGATATTATTAAGAACTCAGCGGATGGAAATGAGTTTTATGCCAGACAGGCAAGAAATCGTATATGGCTTATTTGTGAAGAAAAACAGAAATTACCTGAGGAGACATGCGCAGTCGGGTGCTGAGAGCTTATGGATTATTCGGAATAAGTTAGCTCTAATATTTCACTGTCCGTACAAAAAAATCCAAACTACTTTATTCAAAATCTGCACATGTAAAAGATGCGGAAAAAGTGGTTTGGATTTATACTTATATTGTGCTAAATAATTTGGGCAGCAGTCCAATAAAGCAAGTATATATGCCATGAATAGTTTCATCAAAATCAAATTACCGTTTTTTATATATTCTAACACGATCACTTTACACTGACTGAAGTTCTGCGAGTTGCTCCACTTCCGCAACGCTAAGACCTGAATCTTCAGCAATTTCCTCAACCGTCATTTTTCCTCTTTTCAGCATTCTAAGTGCAGTTTCCTTTTTTGTTTCACTTATGCCTTTGTTCAAAATTTTTCGTGCTTCTGTTTCAATCAAAGCCCCGCCCATCATATCACCTACACCTTTCTGTACATTCTCATATTTCTGCGCAATCTCTTTAATTACATCTCTGGAAAGCTCTATGATTGTCCGTTTGTCAAACGCCCCAATCACTCCCTGCTGTTCCAGTTCATCAAGCCTTTCTAAAATTTTCTGATACTCTGCTTTCAATTCTACCAGTTTCTGCTCATTACTATTATACTCTGGAAACCCTTTCTCATGTGAAAAAATATAAAACGGAATCAGCATCAACAGACCTTTTTCAAAAATATCATCCAGTGAATAGGTCTGCGCTTTCATAATCGGCACATCATACTGAACTGTTCCTCCCGGTGTGACAATCACGTATTTCATTTTGTCCGGCGTCTTTTTGTAAGTCCGTAAATACAGAACCGCCGTATTGGGAAATGTCACAGTCAGCGTTTCCTCTGTAACCTCGCCCTCGTCAAGAGCTATCTGTGCGTCATATTCAAAAAGCCTTATCGTGATTTTCCCATCTGGCAGGCTGCTTTCACACTCAACATGGTATTTCTTTGGTATCTTCCCGAAAACCGTAAAATTTGTGTCCGTAATCCGTTCCTTGTCCGCTTCGTCCTGCTGGTCTAAAAAATGTTCATTGGGAAAAAATCGTATTTCTTCATCCCCTGTATATGTTTCACCGAAAATTTCATTGATTACGGGGATAATCAGCTTACGGCAGTCATTCAGGATTGTCCGGAATGCTCCGTCATATATATTTGCCATATCTTATTTCCTTCCTTTTTGTGCCTTTATCATATCATTTTTGTATCTTAAATTCAAGAATTTCACAGCATTTCACGTGGTTTATGAACTGTTCACGTTACATGTCACACCCCGACCAGACACCATGCTGATTGGTCGGGAGGATGCACATAAAAGCTGGGATTCAGGCCGCCCATTGCCGAAGGCAATTTTAAATGGCGGCCTGAGTTACAGGGCACGCCTGGTCAAGGTGTGACCTGTAACGTGCAAGTTATACGGTTCAGCGGTTACAGGAAATCAGGTTGACAATAGATACTTCTTGTGACATGATAAAGAAAAGGGACAGCATTTATGATTTAGGCATGATAGCAGGAAGGTGATCCGGTATGTCCGCAGAATTAAAAATCAAACTGCCTGTTGGCATCGAAAGTTTTGAAGAGATCCGTACAGAAGGCTTTTATTATATCGATAAGACAAATTTGATCAGGGATTTGTTGGAAGGATGGGGAAAAGTGAACCTTTTTACACGTCCAAGGCGGTTTGGAAAGTCTTTGAATATGAGTATGCTGAAAAGTTTTTTTGAAACAGGCGCAAAAAAAGAACTGTTTGACGGCCTTGCAATTTCAGGGGAACATGCGCTGTGCGAAAGGTATATGGGAAAATTTCCAGTGATTTCCGTCACATTTAAGGGCATTGAAGGAGCGGATTTTCAGACTGCAAAAGGAATGCTGCGCTATGAATTGAAAAGGGAAGCCGAACGGTATCAGCTTCTGGCAGACAGCGACAGATTAACGGAGACAGACAAGCGCAATTATTTTGAACTGCTGAGGATGGAAACACAGGAAACGGTGATGGTGTCGCTGGCTTTATTATCCAGGCTTCTGTACAAACATTTTGGTAAAAAAACCTTGATTCTGATTGACGAGTATGATGTTCCTCTGGCAAAGGCACAGCAGAGCGGATATTATGAAGAAATGGCATCGCTGATCCGCAGTATCTTTGAGCAGGCTCTGAAAACCAATGACAGTCTCTATTTTGCGGTACTTACCGGCTGTCTGCGCGTGTCAAAGGAGAGTATTTTTACAGGGCTGAACAATCCGAAGATATTTTCTATAGCAGATGTAAGGTGCGATGAATATTTTGGATTTACGGATCATGAGGTCCGGCGCCTGCTTGACCACTATGGATTCCCGGAACAGTATGGCACGGTAAAGGATTGGTATGACGGGTATCATTTCGGCAATTCGGATGTATATTGCCCGTGGGACGTAATCTGTTATGTGGATGACCTGTGCCAGAATCCGGAAGCATGTCCGCAGGAATACTGGATGAACACAAGCGGAAATGATATCATCCATACATTTCTTTCGAAGGCAAAGCCTGCTACGGTGAAGCGGCAGATTGAGCGGCTGATGGATGGGGAAGCTGTAACAATGACCATCCAGGATAAACTGACCTATAAAGAAATGTATGACTCGATTGAAAATATGTGGAGTGTGCTGTTTATGACCGGATATCTGACACAGCGCGGAAAAGCCCAGGGTAGAAAGCGGCAGCTCATAATTCCAAATACAGAAATCAGAAATATATTTTCAGAACAGATTTTAGAACAGTTTTTTGAAAATGAGAGGCAGGATGGAAGAGAAGAACTATACAGCGCTGCTTCAGGCAAAGGGATGTAAGCCTGTTTTGAAATATGGGATTGCATGTCATAAGAAAAAATGCAGAGTCGTTATGCAGGAGCTTCTGTAGCATCTGCCTGCCGCTCAGGTTTAGATCCTGCTTGGAATCCCTCTGCGGTACGAGGAATTTCTGTCCCGCATATCCGGCGGTTCAGAGTAAAATGAACGTAACAAATTTCAATTCGTTTCAGCCGTTTTTACGCGGCAGAAAGGAGTCGCTATGGAAGCGGAACGTCTATTGTATATGTTTGCTATGATCCTTCCCGTATTTGGCCTGGCGCGGCTGGTCTGGGAAAGGAAGCTGGAGGTTTCAAGAAAAGCGGTTACCGGTACGAACGCTTTTTCCTCTACAGTGCTGGGAGGCATTGTGGGGACAGGCGCATTGTGGAAGCTGACAGGCAGTTATATCTATGCGGCCATCTATGCGGCGATTATCGTTGTATGCTACGGGGTCATTTGCGTGGTTGTGAAAAAGAAGGAATATCCGGAGGAAGAACGGTTTACGAAAGAAGAGTAATCTTGGGAAATATGGAATCCGATTAGGGAAAAAGACGAAGGCTGGTCAGAGGATGACCAGCCTCATTGCCAGATAAACTACGTTTCTTTATAATGGCCTCGACAATGTGCAATATAAATTCGTTCGTCTTCCATATGGTACACAAGGCGGTCTTTATCATTGATATGACGGCTGTATTCCCCTTGCAAATCGCCTGTCAGAGGTTCTGGTTTTCCAATTCCATTCATACAGCCATTTCGTTCAATATCCTTGATAAGCTGATTGATACGTTTTATTGTTTTTTTATCTTGTGTCTGCCAGTAGAGGTAATCATCCCAGGCATCATCAGACCATATTTTTTCACTCATCGTCCACCTCGATCAGTTCATGGGATTTCCCTTTTCCGGCTTTCAGTTCCTGTACAGATTTTTTTACATAAGCGATGTTTGCTTCAGAAAAAAAAGGATCAGGTGACTGTGTAATTTCAAAGGGAATCCGATTTTCACGTAAGACTGCTTTCACAAAAAGGTTAATAGCAGTGGAGGTATTTAAACCGACATTGGAACAAAATGTGTCAAAGCTGGTTTTATCATTTTCATCTACTCGTGCGGTTAAAGTTGCCAGTGCCATAGATACATCTCCTTTCACTCTTTATATGTCTATTATATTACTATTGTGTGCTTAAAGCAAGCGTTTGTAATACGGAAATTTTTTGATTATAGTTATAGTTATAATTCACGGCTTAACTGGATGCGATTAGTAATGAATCAGATACTAAAAGGGAATGTTTACGAAACTGGAATCTCAATCTGCGTAATATAATCCTCCATCCTCTCGATCACATTTTCATTGATCCCCATTTCATAGGAAAAGCCGTACAGCGTCAGGTTCTGCGCTTCGGCAAAATCCAGGATTTCCCGATATTTGCGGGGAATCTCTTTCCATGGCCCCTTGTGAAAAGCCTGGATATACCTGCCGGCGGACTGTATATGGAATGCGCTTTCCCGGGGGCGGGGTTCTGCGGATTCTTCCGTAAAAACCGATGCCGTGGGATCGGGAATTTCAATGAAGAGGCGGGTATAGTCCTCAAAATGCCCCCCGTAAATGCTTTCCACCGGAAGCATGGTCCCGTAGGAGGCGTCGTGCAGGCGGCGGAGCTGGCATTTTTTCGTTGCGGCGGTGATCATTTCCACCTCTTTTTCAAAAGAAGTCTCCCCGGTGATCTCAACGGTCACTAAGGCCCGTTCTTCCTTATCCACAATACGAATCTGGGACAGGTCCATAGTCAGCAGGGTCTCCATATGTTCATGATAGCTGCATAAGGTTTTCCGGAGCGACCTCAGATGTTCGATACTCTGATCCAGGGCCGTTATTTTTTCTTCCAACAGGATTTTCAGGCTGGCGGCGGAACGGTTTTTCATAAAATCCTGAATCTCGCTGACAGATACGTCCAGTTCCCGAAGCAGGAGAATGGTCTCTAAGACGGCGCTTTGTCGATAGCTGTAACAGCGGTATCCATTTTCCGGGTTGACGGCCGCCGGCCGGAACAGCCCGATCTCGTCATACCACATCAGTGTTTTCTTATTGATTCCGTGCATGGCCGCAAACTGGCCGATGGTGAGCAATTTCTCGTTTTGAATCATTTTTTAAAAATCTCCTTGACCATACAGTTACTGTACGGTCTATGATACTATATACAGATTATAAAAGCAAGGAGAAAAAAACACAATGGAAAATCAAACCTTATACGAAAAACCGGTTACATTGAAGCATATTCTGAAATTTGCCGTCCCCACCATAGCCATGACGGTATTTATGTCCTTCTACACCATGGTTGACGGCCTGTTTGTGTCCAACCTGATCGGTACAAACGCGCTCTCTGCGATCAACCTGACGGCGCCGATCATCCAGGTTGTGACCGCTGTTTCCACCATGCTGGCCACCGGAGGCAGCGCGGTGATCATGAAAAAAATGGGAGAGCAGAAGGTCTCGGAGGCAAGGGAGGATTTTACCTTTTTAATCCTGGTCAACGCGGCGGTGGGATTTGTGATGTGCGCTCTGGGCTATCTGGCGATGGGGCCGGTTTTCGCGGGGATGAATCTGTCTGCGGAGGTGGCCGGATACTGTGTGGAATACTTGAGCCGGTATCTGCTGTTTACGGTTCCGATCCTGCTGATGAACAACTTTACACTCTACATGATCGCCAGCGAAAAGGCAACGCTTTCCCTGGTATGCTCCGTGACGGGGGGCGTTTTGAACATGGTGCTGGACTATGTATTTATAGGGATGCTGGATATGGGGATCGGAGGCGCGGCCGTGGCGACAGGGATGGGATACTCTGTGACAGCAGTTGTGGGACTGGTCGTGTTCAGCCGGAAAACAAGCCTTCTCCATTTCCGCAAACCGGTGCCCCGTATTAAGGTGCTTGTAAACGCGGCGTCAAACGGATGCTCGGAGATGGCCACAGCACTTGTTACCGGGATCATCACGATGATGTTCAACTGGACGATGCTGAGATATGTGGGGGAAAACGGCGTGGCGGCGGTGACGATCATCATGTATGTGCTGATGTTTGTCAGTTCCCTGTATACCGGATATTCCTACGGGGTGGCGCCTATGATCAGCTATTATCACGGGGAAGAAAACCACAGAAAACTGAAAACGCTGATCAGGATCAGCCTGAAAGTGATCGCCTGCATTTCCGTCCTGTCGCTGGCTGCATCCTTTGCGCTGACAAAACCGCTGGTATCTGTGTTTGCAAGGCCGGACAACCCGGTCTATGACCTGGCCGTGACCGGAAACCGGATCTGTACCATAGCGCTTATATTTATCGGATTTAATATTTTTGCAAGCGGGATGTTCACCGCACTGTCCAACGGAGTGGTGTCGGCGGTCCTGGCATTTTCCCGATCCTTTGTATTCATGCTGATCACCATGCTGGTGCTTCCGCTGTTTCTGGGGGTCAGCGGAATCTGGCTGGCCACGCCTGCGGCGGAGCTGATGGCGCTGGTGCTGTCGGCGGGGATGTTCTGGAAGCATAGGAAAACGTATGGCTACCTTTGAACGATCTCAGCGTTTTCCATAGTAAGCAGATGCAGCTTTTTCTCAATCCCGCCGGCGTAGCCTGTCAGGCTTCCGTCTGTTCCCACCACCCGGTGGCAGGGAATGATCAGTGAAATGGGGTTGTGCCCCACCGCGCCTCCCACCGCCTGGGCAGACATATGGGGAAGCCCCATCTGCTTTGCGACGCGGTCCGCAATCCCGCCGTATGTCAGGGTCTGCCCGAATGGAATCGTGAGCAATAGTTCCCATACGGCTTTGCGGAAAGGCGTTGTTTCCATTTTCAGCGGCGGCGTGAAATCCGGAGCCTTGCCGCTGAAATAGATGTCAAGCCATTTCTTAGTTTCTTCAAACACAGGGAGGGGCTGTTCCTCATATTCTTTTGGCAGCGTACTGCCGAAATACTTCTGGCCGTCAAACCATAGTCCTGTGAGTTCGTTTCCAATGGCGGAAATCGTAATACCGCCCAGGGGCGAATGATAATGATAAACAGATGTCATGATATGATACCTCAAAATATATGTTATTTGCTTTGTTCACTTGTTATTTGGTTCATACTGCAATAGTATCATATATCTTGTGCGAGTTCTATCTGTTTTTCATTGGATATGATCGGAAGGCAAGGTATTGTTGCAGCCTTAAACTGGTAGATATAATATTTGAGCCGGTTTTTTGTTTACTTATGAAAATGTTAAAAGTGAAAAAATCGTTTAAAATAAAAAAAGTAGGATAAAAATAGATTTGTGGCATTGACAAAAGTGAAAAAAATACATATGGTATAAATATCAAGTATAGGAGGCGCTATAAATTGCTTATTCGATTTAATGTAAAAAACTTCTTGTCATTTTCAGAAAGAGAGGATGGAAAATCAGAAGAGTTTTCTATGATTACTGGAAAAGTAAGGAGCAAAAAGGAACATGTATATGAGGATGGAAAGATTAAGCTTCTAAAATTTGCTGCAGTTTATGGAGCAAATGCCGCTGGTAAATCTAACCTGGTAAAGGCACTGGATTTTATGCAAAGAATCGTAGTATCAGGTTTACCAAAAGGACACACCGATCATTACTGTAAAGTTACTGAGGAAAGTAAAGAGAAGGAAAGCTATTTTGAATTAGAAATTTTATTAAATAATAAATACTATGCTTATGGGTTTGAGGTGATTTTAAACCAAAGCCGATTTATATCAGAATGGTTAGTGGAGCTAACATCGGATAATAGGGAAAAATTAATTTTCAGCCGTGATATCAACGAAGGGACTTATGAACTTGGCGGAGAAGTAAAGGCAAAAGGATTAATAGAAAAATTGAATGTTTATGCAGAGGATATACAGGAGGATGGCAGTGCATTATTTTTATCAGTTATGAATCAAAATAAGAAGACTTTGTATCAACAGTTTAAGCAGGCTGCCATATTTCAGGATGTATATATGTGGATAAAAAATAATTTGGATATTAATTATCCAAACAGACCTATTTCCGATTACTCCTACATGGCGGAAACAGAAAATGTAGAAAAAATCTGTAGAATTATAGCAGCGTTCGGGACAGGGATTACAGATTTTCAGATGGTGGAAGTTCCTGTTGAGAAGGTATTAGGACATTTACCAAAGAAGATTCAAGAGGACTTGCTTGCGGATATTGAAAAGAAAATGGTGGAGATGAAGGAGGATATGGATTTAGGTGGATTTGGATTTGTAATGCGAAGTTACAGAAATTTTTTCATGATCAACATTGATAAGGAAGAAAACATTATTTGCAAAACAATTAAATTTTCGCATGAAAAAAAGAATGTTTTGTTTGAATTGTCAGAGGAATCGGATGGTACTGTAAGACTTTTAGATTTATTAGAAGTGCTGTTATCAGGTAAAAGCAAAACGTATATCATTGATGAACTGGATCGATGTCTGCATCCCAGTCTGACATATAAATTTGTCGAAACATTTTTAGAACTGGCATCCGAGAAAAATATTCAATTAATTGTAACAACTCATGAATCACGCTTATTAGATTTTGATTTGCTGCGCCGTGATGAAATTTGGTTTGTAAATAAAAGGAAATCCGGAGAAACCGATATTTATTCTTTAGAGGAATACAATGCCAGATTTGATCAGAAAATTGATAAAGCTTATTTGGAAGGACGTTATGGGGGGGTTCCGGTTTTCAATACTATATTCCCGATTCGAGAGGTATAGGGATGAGAGAGAAAAGAACATTTGCAGAGCGGACACAGGTATTCGCGTCGGATAAAACTCTAAGAAAGTATTTCCTCGTATACGAAGGTTCTGAAACAGAAGCGATCTATTTTGATGCAGTTAGTTCCCTGCGTGAAAAAATTGAGATAAACCCGTTGATTGAGATTATTCCAATTATTAGAAGCTATAGTGAAGACGGATGGAGTAATCCAAAAAAAATATTGGATCGGGTTATTGAAAACTTGGAAGAAAGCAGAACAAATCATATTTCTTATGAAACATTGCTGAACCGCATTATGGATTACTTTTATGAAATAAAAGTAATAACATCCAGTAGGATACAGGCAAGAAGCATTTGGAAAACAATGTGCAGGATTTGTGAAGAAAAATGTTTGAAAAAGCTTGATACATTTGTGGAAGATATAGAAAAGAGCTGCAATTTAATTTTAAAGGCATTACAGGAAGAATATGATCTACAGCATGTGATTGCAGATATTTCAAATATTATAAAAGAAGGCGGATTCACCTATGCAGAAGGATTTGACAGGATTTGCTTAATTATAGATCGCGACAGAGAAAGCTTTGTTTCTTCATCAAAAAATAATCAGTATCAGTATGTAATTGATAAGTGTGAAGAAATGGAATTTGGGTTATATGTTACAAACCCATGTTTTGAATTTTGGCTGTTGTTACATTTTGATGGAGTATTTGAACTGGATAGAGAAAAACTGTTGAAAAATCCAAAAGTGACAGCAAAAAGAAGGTATGTAGAACAAGAACTTCGAAGACTTTGGCCAGGGTATAAAAAGAGCTCTTATAAGGCAGAGAAATTATTGAAGGACATTGATAAGGCTATAAGTAATGAAAAGGAATTTTGTGAAGATGTTGCAGAGTTAGAAAATTGTGTAGGCAGCAATATAGGAAAGCTGATCACTGATATGCGAGCACAATGAAGGTGCCGTAAAAGAGAACTGGAATACTCGGTAGAGGATGCATCCTATGATGCCTTAAAATAAAACAAGCATAAAAGGTCTGCCGGGAAACCCCGCTGTTTCCCGGCCGCCACAGTTACAAATCAGGCAAGCGCATCTTTTGTACCTCTGCCGGCAAACGGCCACCTATGTGCTGGGGATCATTCCGCTACCGCAAGCACCGCCATATCCTCCCTGCCCGGCAGGGCAATGGTGACTTTGCCGTTGACATGCTCTTTTAGAGTCTCGCGGGTCATGTTCCAGGTATCGATCAGCTCCACACGGTAGGTATGGCTTTCGGGAAGCGTGACCGTATCCTCGGCGCAGGTCCTGGTGTCGTAGAAATACAGGTAACACTCTTCGCCGCAGTGCCCCTGGTACAGGTATTCGGCCGCGATAAAATCATGCAGGTCTTCCGCACTCATGCGGGAAACCGCTTTTACCACGTTGCGGAATATGGGCTCCGCATGGCTAAAGATCTCTTCCTGCTGCTGGGGCGGCATGGAGGCGACACGGGCAGCGCCTTCGATCTGGATTGGAAGCGCCTCCAGAGGTTCCGGAAGGCTTTCCAGAATTTCCTTTAAAAAACCGATCCGTTCCGGGCTTTCCCCTTTCAGGCGGCCGCCCTTTGCCCACCAAAGGATCTCATGCTCCGGGTCCAGGAAGGTCTCGCCGTGGGTACAGTAGGCGCCCACAGCGACCGCTCGCCAGAACCTCCGTGCCATTTCGTGGCCGGAGATGCTTCCCCAGAACATAGGCAGGTTGCCTTCATAACAGCATTCGTCCAGGATAACAGGCTTATGATACGTTTCCCGAAGCTTTGCAAGATTCCAGAACACCTTTGTCTGGATGGAGATGTGGGTAA
This sequence comes from Schaedlerella sp., assembly GCF_056796775.1. Taxonomy (NCBI): domain Bacteria; kingdom Bacillati; phylum Bacillota; class Clostridia; order Lachnospirales; family Lachnospiraceae; genus Schaedlerella; species Schaedlerella sp. The sequence goes on along the minus strand of NZ_JBQIKP010000037.1, from coordinate 32,900 downwards.
TGTTCTTTCGGGAAGCATCCCACATAGGGAAACAGTTATGGCAGGACAGAAGATGATGCCAGGGATCGTTTGCTGCCACAAATTCTTCGATTTCTTCCCAGTCCTCCAGACTTTTGCTGCTGATATCGTATTCGTTAGCAAGGCTCCACCAGATATTTGGAAATGCGGAAAGTCTTCGGATCACATAGTCCAGGTACACCAGATTGTCCTTTTGCGGGAGTGCGTCAAATCCCCACCGGTCGTAGGGGTGGAAGAGGATCAGGTCTGCTTCGATCCCCATCCTGTCGAGTTCCCGGATCCGATCTTCCAGCGCGTCCCAGAATGCGAGGCAGGGGGAATGGACATCCCAGTTTCCGTCCGCATCCTTTTCAAAAGCGTACCGCTGCGGTTCATTGTGATTGTAATCGTAGCTTTTTGGGAATACACAGAACCGGATTTTGTTAAAGGGCGCTTTGGAGAGGGAGTCCATGGTCTGGCCGATCAGCTCTTCCGTCTGGTGGACCAGGGCGTACACCGTGGTTCCGAAGGGGGAATAGGGGGTGCCGTCCTCATAGGCAAAGTGTTCTCCCCGCGCCTGAACCATGCCGTGGCGGCTGCTGTCCGCGGGCTCTACCAGAAAGGTTCCTTCCCCTTCGACACATCCAGAGACGCGGTACTGGAAGGTGCCCGCCTTTGGGGGGAGAAAACGGACTTTATAAATGCCGTTTCCGGCATAAAAGCCTTTGAGCGTTTGCTGAAAGCCCTCTCCGGTGATGACAGCGGTCACATCCACGTCTGCGCAGCTGCCCTGGGGTTCTGCGCCCCGCAGGGCAAATTCTGCGGTTTCAAATTGTTTCATGATCTTATCCTCCTATGTGATTGTAATGCATACCCGGAAACTCTGCCTGCTTTGCAGGGAAGATCCCGGGTGTGCAGGAACTTCCTCATCGGATATCTGATGTTTTACTAAATTTCTATAATAAATCAAGTGTTTATTACTGAATTAGTTCTAAATATCTTCTTATTTTGGCAAAGGGTCCCGCCAGCGGCACAATCTCCCGTTTTTCTCCAAAGTAATCATATGCAAACACAATCGGCGTCCCGTCAGGCTCTTCGAACTTCTGCTCCGGTTCAAATGCCTCCCCCAGTGTTTCCGTGCTGACAAAGGGAATCTCAAATTCCGGGAGATGCTCGTACAGGTTGGTTTCGAGACGGTATTTGCCGTTTTCCTTCTTCAGAGATACCGTGACGTGATGTTCCCTGTCAACCCGGTAATTTTCCTCGCAATCGCAGGGCTGCGCGCCGTTGAAGTACACATTCCCCCCTGTATACACCGGAAGATGGTCATAATAGATATCCTTTCCCCAGTGATCCACCGCAGATTCCGGCGTGAATCTGGAAAAATATTCCTCCGCCGTGGGATAGCCGTCATAAGGCATGGTGCCGCACACGAACTGATACATTGCGGCCATGCCGCTGTTTTCCGCATATGTGGTCAGATCCTGCCGGATCTCCTTCTGTACGAAGATGTTGTTGTAAAACCGGGCATCCCCGTGAAGGATGGTCATAAACCCGGCTACCTCCGTGCGGTGGGGCACATGGTAGGGCGTGTAGCGCGGTGTGGGAAGGCGGCGTCCCCCGTTGTCCGTCCCCTGTCCCACCCAGGTAAAGGAGCCGGTGATCAGGTTGTGGACAAACGCGATCCCCTGGGTGCTGATGCGGGCGGCGCAGTCGGAGAGCAGCAGGTTGTTGTCGATGAGAGTGGGGCCGTGGGACACTTCGATGAAAATGTCCTCCCCAAGGGCAAGTCCGTCCGCAATCTCTGTGCCCTTCGGCGGTACATTGTCGTGGAACAGATTCTGTGTAACACGGGTGCCCTGTGCCTGCCAGTCCAGCCAAAGCCCCCGTGTGCAGTGGTGGAAATGGTTGCGGCGAATGGTCACGTCAATGGCCGCATGCATTTTGATGCCCCCGATCTCGGCTCCGGCAAGGTTCTGCTTGTTGTTGATATGGTGGATATGGTTGTCCTCGATCACAGAGAACACGCCCCCCAGATGCCCCACGATTCCGGTCTGTCCGCAGTCATGGACATTGCAGCGGCGCACAATATGGGAGCCGATCCGTTCCTTCGTCCAGCCTTCCCTCTGAGCCTGGCAGATGGCGTCCCGCTCGGTCTGGGTGCCGTCCTTGTAAAGCCGGGTGGTCCATTTGTTTTCATTTTCCGGCTGCAGATATTTTCCCAGAGAAATGCCGGAGCACTTGGAATGGGAAATCTCGCAGTCCTCGATGATCCAGCCCTTTGACCAGTGAGGACCGACCATGCCCTCCTGATAGGCAGTGGGCGGAGCCCAGGTGGTGGCGGCCTGCTTTACAGCAAATCCGGACAGGGTGATGTATCCCACTCCGGTCTGATCCGGATAAAAGCAATTGCGGCGTACATTGATCTCCACATTCTCCGCATTGGGATCAGCGCCCTGGAAATTAGCATAGATCACGGTGTGATCTCCGTCCTGTTCCGTATACCATTTGTAAATCGTAAAATCCGGATCCCAGGAACTGAGATATTTGGAAGGATGGATCACGCCCTCCAGAGAGGCGGTTTCGTAGAGTGACTTTCCGTTCAGGTAGACCTCCCCGGTATGGGCCGGAGTGACCGCATTGTACCAGTCTCCGCAGATCACGGTTGTGTAGGGATTGTAGTTTCCGAACAGGCCGTTCGGAATCCGTGCCGTCCATACATTTCCTTCATATCGGGTCCAGTGCTTAACAGGCTCCGCACCGGTGATGACCGCCCCCAAAGGAATCTCGCTGCGGTATACGATCCGATGATTTTCGTCGGTGCCGCCGCGGAATGGATTCACATATTCGCGGTAGATTCCGGGAGCAACGATCACTTCATCTCCCGGGCGTGCGATTTTGGCAGCTTGGCTGATCGTGGGGAAAGGGTTTTCCTTTGTGCCGCTTCCTCGATGGGAAGCATTTGCAGATACATAATAAATCATAGATGACAACCTCCTGTCTTTGGTTTATAATATATCATGATACTGCAAGGAACGATTGTTTTAAATAAGGATACAGACAAAAAATATAAAGATTCTGCCAGAAAAGCTGTCAGACTTTAAAATCTACTTTATGGCGTTTTTTAAGGAAGGATCAGCTGGCAAAAGAGAGAAAGACTCTGCCACCAAAAACGCATACTGCAGAATCTGAGAGAGGAACAATGGAAGAGACGTCAAAATTCCAGATTGACAAAACAAAAAAAGAAAGGATCATCTACCAGAACCAGCTGCTGCACTATGGACTGTACATGCCGGAACCGGAAAAATGCTACTGGACGGACATTCCGTGGCACTGGCATGATGAGTTTGAATTTGGCTATATCGTGGGCGGCTCGATCCTGTATAAGACGAATCATCATGAGTACACCCTCCGCAGAGGAGACGGCATCTTTATCAATTCCGGTACGCTGCATTCACTGCATCGGCAGGAGGCGGCGGAAGAGATGGCGCTGTGTTCCCAGTTTTTTGACCGGTCTTTCCTGGCAGGCAGTTCCGGCAGCATATACGACCTGAAATACATGATGCCCGTGCAGGAACGAAAGCGATTGGATGCCAGGCCCCTGTATCAGGGAAATCCATCGGATGCGGTATTTTTGGAGAGACTGCAGGAGGGCATCCGGCTCAGTCAGGAAAAGGCACCTTTTTTCGAATTGCGTGTCAGAAGCCTTTTTTCCGAACTTTGGGAGACGGTGTATTCCTGGGCAATGGAAGGCAGAGAAGAAGACAGTGCATTTGATTCGGAAGAGGATGAAAGGATCAAGAAAATGCTTTCCAAGATCCGGGAGAATTACAGTGAAAAAATAACTGCGGCCATGCTGGCAGACGCGGTGCACATCAGCGAGCGGGAATGCTACCGTGTCTTTCGGAAAATACTGGGCATCACGCCCGGGGAATTTCTGGTCTCGATACGGCTGCAGAAGGCCCAGGAGCTTTTGTGGAACACAGACCAGAGTATCCTGGAGATCGCCCTGGAGACCGGGTTTGGGACCTGCAGCTATTTCTGTAAGATTTTCAAAGAAAATCATCATATCACGCCGAACCAGTACCGGCGGCTGAAAAGAAAATAAGAAACTGCCTCGGCGTTCATTTCCTCCGGGCCTGTACAATCCGCCTGGCCTTTTCGATATCGTCCTTATGGACATAGAAGATATATTCATACATCAGACCAGGATTTTCGCCAAAGCTTCCCGTACGGGCCCTGGAGCCTGCATCCGCAGGAGACGGGCTCTTTCGGTTGATCACCTTTACAGAATAGTCAATCCCGCTTTGCGCCAGTAAGCTGCGGATCTCGCTCTGCTCCTGCATGGAATAGGTGATATAGGCTTCTCTACGGTTGAAAAGGGTAATCATGGTTTTCCTCCTTATCTCTTTGCCACTTCATGCATCTTTTCATTCCAGTATAGACGGATTGGCAGAGTCTGTCAAATCCTTGCGAAGGGAGCCGGCGTTTTTATCCTGTTTGTCTTGTGATGGAACTCCGGATAAGATATAGTAAAAACAAAAACGGATAAAGTAAGGAGATTTCCCATGGCAAAACAAAAGAAGACCCCCGCAATTCAAATCCGAACCGGCGATGCCGAAATCATCTGCCGGGATTTTGAAGCGTTCTGCAAGTATCTCGTTGAACATAAGGCAAAGCTTTCTAAAACCACTGCGCATATCGGAAAAAAAGATTGCTTTGAACTGAACAGGCTTTTCCATCGAAAAGAAGAATATGAAAAAGCAACCCGGTTTCAGAAGCATTATCCTGTGATTCACTTTTTTTACTACGTTGCCTTAAAGATATGTTAGCGAATGCTTTTGTTGACAATGCAAAGGTCATGGCAAAAGGACAGGTTACAATTCCGAAAGATGTCCGTGAAGTGCTTGGCGTGGCAAGCGGAGACCGTATTTCTTTTATTGTGGAGGGTGGCACTGTCCGTATCGTTAATTCGGCTGTCTATGCCATGCAGATGCTCCAGGGGGAAATGGCAGGCGAAGCAGAGCGGGCCGGTCTCACATCTGACGATGATGTTATGGCGCTTGTAAAAGAATTGAGAAATGAGGATGAAAACGCATGAGGGTTCTGATTGATACGAACGTCCTCGTATGGCATGGCCGGAAACTGTAACAGCTTCCGACCCTGTCTTTTTACACCTGCCGCCTCCCAACGCATTTCTTACAGTGGATAAGTCCATCAGAAATCAATTCACCTGGGCCATGGGCTGGAACAGATCCTCCGCGCTCTGGTGCTTCTTTCGGTATTCCTGGGGCGACATCTGGTATTCCGAACGGAAGATCCGCGAAAAATGATCTGCCGAATTGTAGCCCACGCACTCTGCGATCTCGCTGATCTTCATTTTCGTATTGATCAAAAACGAGGTGGCATCGGCCATTCTGAGCTGCTTGATCAGCGCTGTAAAGCCGCAGCCGGTATTCTGCTTGATCAGCGTACTCAGATGGGGCTCACTGTAGTGGAAAAATTCTGCCAGCGACGCCAGCGTCAGCGTCTGGTAATTGTGCTGGATGTACTGTAGGATCAGAGAAAAATCCGTTCCAAGCTGGTAATTGTAGAACTGCACCGTTTTACTGTAATCCCGCAGCAAATGTGAAAAAAACAGGTGAATCCAGTTGATTGCGTTGCTGTTGCTGAACGTATCCTGTTTGTAGCACTCGGCCATGGCGTTTCGGACGATGATCTTCAGCCAGTGGATATCGTCGGAGTAAAACAGCAGGTAGTTGGAGTGGGCGTCCCCCTGCAGGATCGTGCGGAAAAAGTGGGAGAGCAGGTTTTTCTGCGACATCAGGGAGAAAAAAGTCGTGTTAAACGTACTCTTCCGGATCATGATCGTGAATACAACGGATTCGTCGTCATTGATGATCACGTCATGCTTAGAGGAGGGCGCAATGATACACAGCTCTCCGGCCTTTAAAACTCTCTGCTCATTTTCAAATGCCAGATCGCATTCCCCGGAGGCGACGAAGTTGATCTCAAAATAATTGTGCGTATGTTTGTACGGCCGAGTATAACGGGGATGCCGGATGATGTAGACGTCCCGTGCCAGAGGGATGATATCATGCTCCGGAACATCGGAGGAGACGGACTGGTATGGAGTCAGCGCAAGGACAAAGGAATTGACAGCCTTGTCAAATTCCTCATCCGTCAAATCTCCGAACATTTTATTCACGGGAAGCTCAGGGGGAGGAGTCTGGGACATCATCCCCTTGCGGAACAGATAGTCCGTCATCTCCGGAAACTGCATCCGGCTTCCCGTTCGTTTAAAGTAGTCTTGCAGGTGATACTGAAATTCACCGTAGGTTATATAGTATGGCATAATACCTCCCAGTTGTGTATAAGCAGAAAAAATGTGCTGCCAGTATATTTCCATTATAGCAGATGGCATCTCTTTTGCAAGGAAAAATCATTTTGCGGCTACAGAGCGCCGCCGAACCAGCTCCGTACCGAGCCGGATTTTTTCCATCGGCGCCCCCGGCTGCTCCAGCCGTGTCATGAGGCGGGAAACGGCCGCCTCCCCCATGGACTGCTTGGGCACCCGGATGGTGGTAAGGGACGGCTCAATGACGGTGCAGAAAGGGATATCGTCAAACCCGACCACCGCCACATCATCCGGAATCCGGTACCCCATCTTTTTAAAGGCTTTCATGGCGCCTAAGGCGATCCAGTCGTTGTCCGCAAAGTAGGCCGAAGCGGTGGGCGTCCCGGCCTTCAAAAGCTCCAGCATATCGCTGTAAGCGCCGTCCATGGACGGGGGCAGCCGGTGGACGATGGAGCTGGAGGTGGACAGGCCGTGGGTGCGGAGCGCCTTGTAAAAACCGTCCTGCCGTTCGTTAAAGTTGCTGATCGGATAGAAGGAATGCAGGTAACCGGGCTGGCAGCGGGTACGCTTGATCAGGTGGCTGACCGCCTGGAACGCCCCCAGGACATTGTCCATCAGTACACAGTCGCAGGCAACCCCTTCCATGGACGTATCCAAAAAGATCACCGGAAAAGGCAGATGGGAGAAATGGGTATAATCCTCCGGCGTCATCTCGGTTCCAAGCAGGATCATGCCCACACAGTCAGAGAACTGGATCTCCTCGATCTCCCGTTCCAGCTCCGAATCCTCATACAGATAAGTCACCTTCATCCGGAACTCCGCTTTTTTACAGCCGGAGGCAATCCCCTCCGAAACCTGGGAAAAGAACGGCGTGTCCCCCACCACGGCGCCGTGCTTTTTATAAATACAGAAATAGACCGTTCCGGAGGCCCTCTTTTTCTCCGAGATCCTTGTAAAATCATAGCCGTACTTTTCTGCGGCATCCAGCACCCGTTTGCGGGTCTCTGTGCTGACCCCGTGCCGGCCGTTTAAGGCAATGCTGACAGCGGCAGGCGATAAATTCAGTTTTGCTGCGAGTTCTTTTGCGGTAATCTTCATCTAAAATCTCCTTCATAATTCAGCGGCAGGTTTTCTTTGCTTTTGTTACGATTCACAGCCAGATAAAAACTGCCAATCCGCTTTTTACAAGCTGCGTTTGACGAATCTGACTGCCGTTTTTTATCCGACTGTGAATTGTAACGTGTTTTTACAATCAGTATGCATGATTTGCCTGAGAAATGCAATAGAAACACAAAAAGTTTAGAGATAATTTAGTTAAAAATACTAAATTATTGGATGCAATTTAGAAAATAATGGATTATGATTGCTTTAGATTCAAGAAGGCATTGGTTACATATTAACGGAGGAACAGAAAATGACAAGGATTAAAATCGGCTACGCACCAACAAGAAGAAGCATTTTCAGCGCGCCCGACGCGGTAAAATACCGGGGGCTGACGGCGCGGCGTCTGAAGGAACTGAACATTGATTTTGTGGACATTACGGATATCAACGAAGAGGGTCTGCTCTACGACGACGGGGACCGCATCAAAATTGCGGAAAAATTCAAGCGGGAAAACATCGACGGACTTTTCCTTCCCCACTGCAATTTCGGAACCGAATTTGAATGCGCCCGCCTTGCGAAGGACTTAAACGTACCGGTCCTTTTGTGGGGGCCTCTGGACGAGCGTCCGGAAGCGGACGGTACCAGGCTTCGGGATACCCAGTGCGGACTGTTCGCGACAGGAAAGGTACTGCGCAGGTTCAATATCCCCTTTACATACATGACCAACTGCCGCCTGGAAGACCCGGTATTTGAGCGGGGCCTGCGGGATTTCCTGGCAGTCTGCAATGTGGTGAAAACCTTCCGGAACATCCGCATTTTACAGATTTCCACAAGGCCCTATGAATTTTGGTCCACCATGTGCAACGAAGGAGAGCTTTTGGAGAAATTCAACATCCAGCTCACCCCCATTCCCATGCCGGAGCTGACCGATGAGATGAAGAAGGCAAAGGAGGAGGGCACGGAGGTAGCGGAAGTGATTCAGTACTGCCGGGACCACATGGAGATCTGTGTCAAGGACGAAGAACTGGAAAACGTAGCGGCCCTGAAGGTGGCAATGAAGCGCCTGGTAAACAAATACGGCTGCCAGGCAGCGGCCATCCAGTGCTGGAACCAGCTCCAGTCCGAGATCGGCATTATGCCCTGTGCGGCAAATGCGCTGATGAACGAGGAAGGGATTCCGGTAGTCTGCGAGACCGACATCCACGGAGCCGTCACCGCTCTGATCACCGAAGCTGCCAGCCTGGGAGAGAAGAGAAGCTTCTTTGCAGACTGGACCATCCGCCATCCGGATGCGGCAAACGGGGAACTGCTGCAGCACTGCGGTCCATGGCCCATTTCGGTGGCAAAGGAAACACCGAAGATCACCTATCCTTTGGCATTTGATCATCCCGGCAGCATCACCGCGGAGGCACAACACGGCAAGGTGAGCCTGGTGAGATTTGACGGAGACCACGGCGAGTATTCCCTGCTCCTTGGAAACGCGAAGGGAATCGAAGGTCCGAAGGGCATGGGCACCTACCTCTGGGTAGAGGTGGACAACATCAAGCGCCTGGAGGCGAAGATTGTGGAAGGCCCGTACATTCACCACTGCGTCGGCATTCATGAAAATGTAGTGCCGGTATTATACGAAGCATGTAAATATATCGGAGTCACGCCGGATCTGTACGATCCGATCGAGGAAGACGTAAAAGCATACCTGAGAGGGGAGGACGTTGTATTATGAGCAATCTGAAAGCATTGGCTTATGAAATGCGGGAACGCACCATTGATATTATCGTAGAAGGGAAAACCGGACACATCGGCGGCGACATGAGCGTCATGGAGATCCTGACAGAGCTGTATTTTGACCAGATGAATATCAGTCCGGAAAATATGGACGATCCAGACCGGGATAAATTTGTCATGAGTAAAGGCCATTCCATGGAAGCCTACTATGCGGTGCTGGCGGAAAAAGGATTTTTCCCGATTGAGGAAGTGATCGAAAAATTCAGCAAATTCGGCTCCAAATACATCGGCCATCCCAACAACAAGCTGCCGGGTATTGAGATGAACTCCGGTTCTCTGGGACACGGGCTGCCGGTCTGCGTGGGCATGGCGCTGGCGGCAAAGATGAACGGGCAGGGATACCGCACCTATACTGTGATGGGCGACGGGGAGCTGGCGGAAGGCTCCGTATGGGAAGGCGCAATGGCGGCAAGTCATTACAAGCTGGATAATCTGTGTGCGGTGGTAGACCGAAACCGCCTCCAGATCTCCGGAAATACTGAGGATGTGATGGCTCACGACGACCTTCACGAACGATTCCGGTCATTCGGCTGGCATGTCATTGACGTGGCGGACGGCAACGACATTTCCCAGCTTAAGGCGGCCTTCGAGGAAGCAAAAGAAACCAAAGGAAAACCTACGGTACTGATCGCCAACACGGTTAAGGGAAAAGGCTCCCCGGTGATGGAACATAAAGCAGGATGGCACCACAAGGTGCCGAATCAGGAGGAACTGGCGCAGATCAGAAAAGATCTGAAGGAGAGAAAGGAGGCGCTGCTCCATGAATAAGATAGCGAACAGACAGGTCATTTGTGACGTATTGGTTGAGGCGGCAAAAGAGGATAAGGATGTGGTGGCGCTCTGCAGCGATTCCAGAGGAAGCGCGTCCATGACGAAATTTGCGGACACCTATCCAGAGCAGTTCGTGGAAGTGGGGATTGCGGAGCAGAACCTGGTGAGCATTTCCGCAGGTCTGGCAAAATGCGGGAAAAAGCCTTACGCGTCCTCGCCGGCCAGCTTCTTAAGCACCAGAAGCTATGAGCAGTGCAAGGTGGATGTGGCTTACTCCAACACCAACGTAAAGCTGATCGGGATCAGCGGCGGCGTCAGCTACGGGGCTCTCGGCATGAGTCACCATTCCGCCCAGGATATCGCGGCTATGTGCTCCATTCCCAACATGCGGGTCTATATCCCCAGCGACCGCCTGCAGACAGAGCATTTATTCAAAGCATTGTTAAAGGATGAGAAGCCGGCGTACATCCGGGTCGGCAGAAATCCGGTGGAGGATGTCTACGAAGAAGGAAACGTGCCCTTTGAAATGGATCGGGCAACGGTTCTGAGAGAAGGTACAGATATTGCTATCATAGCCTGCGGGGAAATGGTAAAGCCTGCGGCGGATGCGGCAAAGCTTCTGGAAGAGAAGGGCATCCATGCCGCAGTCGTGGATATGTACTGTATCAAGCCTCTGGATAAAGCGGCCATCGTAAAGGCTGCGTCCGGGGCAAAGGCAGTGCTCACGGTGGAGGAGCATGCGCCCTTCGGAGGACTGGGCTCCATGGTCAGCCAGGTGGTGGGAAGCGAATGCCCGAGAAAAGTGGTCAACCTTGCCCTGCCCGACGCACCGGTGATCACCGGAACGTCAAAGGAGGTATTTGACCATTACGGACTGAATGCGGAAGGAATCGCAAAGAAAGCCATGGAATTGCTGTAAAGACGATCATAGATAGCCACATCAGAAGGATGCTGTCCGTAGATTCTGATGTGGCTTCAATCAAAATAGGAAGGGATGGCAGGAATCAGCATACTGGCATCCAGATGAAGGATGGGGTGAATGATGTCAGAACAATATATGATCAGCATTGATCAAAGTACCCAGGGAACAAAAGCATTATTATTCAATTCGGCTGGAAGCCTGATCTGGAGGGTGGATCAGGCCCATCGGCAGATCATCGATGAGAAGGGCTGGGTGTCCCACGACCCAATGGAAATTTACCAGAATATCATTGCGGTGACCGCCAGGCTGCTGGAGGAGACGCAGATCGACAGGGACAAGGTGGCCGGTGTGGGGATCAGCAACCAGCGGGAAACCTCCCTGGCATGGAACCGGATCACCGGGGAGCCTGTGGGGCTTGCGGTGGTGTGGCAGTGCGCCCGGGCCGCGGATCTCTGCGACCAGGTGGCAGCGGCGGGCCATGGGGAGAAAATCCGCCGAAAGACAGGCATGAACCTGTCCCCCTATTTTCCGGCATCCAAGATCGCCTGGATCTTAAGAAATGTGGAAGGCGCCAGGGAACTCTCAGACGCAGGTAAGCTTTGCCACGGAACCATCGACAGTTGGGTGATCTACAAGCTGACCGGCAAAGCCTCCTATAAAACCGATTTTTCCAATGCGTCCCGGACACAGCTTTTTAACATTTTTGACCTGAAATGGGATGAGGAAATCTGTGATATATTCGGAATCGATCCGAACAATCTTCCGGAAGTGTGCGACTCCAATTCTAACTTCGGAGAAACGGATTTTGACGGGCTGCTTCCGAATCCGGTTCCGATTCACGGCGTGCTGGGCGACTCCCACGGCGCGCTGTTCGGACAGGGCTGCCTGCAGCCGGGGATGATGAAATCCACCTACGGCACCGGATCGTCCATCATGATGAACATCGGTGAGAATCCTGTGTTAAGCACCCACGGGGTGGTCACGTCCCTGGCATGGAGCATGGACGGCAAAGTCAATTACGTGCTGGAAGGAAACTTAAATTATACAGGAGCTGTGATCACCTGGCTGAAAGACGACCTGAAAATGATTGACAGTCCCCAGGAAACACAGGCCCTGGCAGAGCAGGCGGCGTCAGACGATCCGCTGTATCTGGTTCCGGCATTTTCCGGATTGGGTGCGCCCTATTGGGACAGCCGGGCCACCGCCATGTTCACCGGAATGACCAGGACCACCGGCCGGGCGGAGATCGTAAGGGCCGGTCTGGAATGCATTGCCTACCAGATTCAGGATGTGATCGGGGCCATGAGCGAGGATTCCGGGGTGGAGGTCCATGAGCTGCGGGTGGACGGCGGGCCGACCAGAAATACATATCTCATGCAGTTTCAGAGCGACATCGCCGGAATCGACGTACAGGTGCCGGATTCCGATGAACTCTCCGGGATGGGGCCTGCCTATGCGGCCGGGCTGGCGCTTGGCATCTGGGATGAAACCATTTTTGAAAAGCTGGGCCGTACAAAATATACACCGAACATGCAGGAAAAATTGCGGAATAAAAAATATGAGGGATGGAAGCGTGCTGTAAAAAAAGTTCTGTCCTGAGCTGTGATGTAAAGTACTGTATCAAAATCGGTCCTGCTGGCTGCTTATAAAGGAATAGATGAAAATCTGTTTTGCAGATTGCTTATAAAGTAATGGATGAAAATCTGTTCTATCGATTATGTATAAAGTATTGTACAAAGAGCTGCTTTGCAGACTGCATATAATGAAAGAGGAAGAAATGATGGAGAAATTAAGGATTTCGGAAAACAGGCGTTATTTTGTCACTGCCGACGGCAAGCCGTTTACATGGATTGCGGACACGGACTGGACGATCCCCCAGAGGCTGAAATGGGACGATGTGGAATATCTGATGAAAAAGAGAAAAAGTCAGGGCTTTACCGTGCTCCAGATCGTGGCGCTGGACCCGGAGCGGGATATGGAGATGCACAGCCCGTCCGGGGAGAAGGCGCTTTTAAACGACGATCCGGACACGCCAAACGAGCGCTATTTTGAATATCTGGACTGGATTCTGGATAAGGCGGAGTCGTACGGCTTCTATGTCCTGCTCCTGCCTGTATGGGGCCAGTTGGTGGTTGGAAGCGACTGGAGCGGCTGTACCTATGAAAAGACGATTACCGAAGAAAACGCGTACCGCTACGGCCGGTGGATCGGAAACCGCTACCGGGAGAAAAACCATATCCTCTGGTGTCTTGGAGGAGACCGCCAGCCCATCCATGACGGGGTGGATTATAAAAATGTGTGGAGGCGCCTGGCGGAAGGAATCGCCAAAGGCGTGCTGGGTCAGGACTTAAAGTACAACCAGCCTGACGATGCCTGGAAGGACGTCCTGATGACCTACCACGCATGCCACGAGATGCAGACAGGGGAATGCTCCACTATGTCTTACTGGACGGACGAGGAAGCCTGGATTGATTTTATCATGCTGCAGTCCGGCCATGGCCTGACCCCGAAAAATTATGAACTGGTGGAAAAGGAATACAGCCGCAAAAAAGTGATGCCGGTATGGGATGGGGAGCCAGCCTACGAGATGATGCCCACCTCTTGGCCCATCACTCCGGAAACGAAGACGCACGGCTCCTGGATGACAAGAAAACGGGCCTACTGGTCGCTGTTTTCCGGCGCGTTTGGGTATACCTACGGGCACGCTTCCGTATGGTGCTGTGTTTCCGAGCAGGAGAAAAGCCCCATCAGCAGCCAGACATGGTATGAAGCGCTGCAGTCCGAGGGCTCTGAACAGATCCGCTATCTGCGGCAGTTTTCTGACAGCCTGCAGATCATGACCGCCCGTCCGGCCCGGGAGATACTGCCTCAGACCGAGGGGGAGGATGTGCTGGATCTGCATCTGCAGGCATGTACCTGCCTGGATGAAAGGTTTGCCTGCGTCTATTTTCCAAGCGGGGGCGGAGCCGTCCTGAACCTGGGAAATGTCTGGAATCCGGAAGCGCCCCGGGAGTTTGACGGGGAAGTCTGCCTGTGGTGGTATAATCCGAGGGACGGAAAGTTCTATACCCACGCCGGGCAGAGGGCAGAAGCAGCAGAGACTGCACAGGCAGCCGGAGGGAAACTCAGCGTATCCGCCCCAGATTCCGGCCCGGAGCATGACTGGGTGCTGATTGCGTCCAGAGAACAGACGGAGGCTCCGGTGAAAGAACAGACCTATTATAATATGGATGAGGAAAAGGCGGTAAAGAAAGTATTTGAGTGGTAAAAAAGAGTGCTGTTAAAGGCTTTACACTCAAAAATCCTTTTGTTATAATGAAACTATCTCATAGACGTATTTTCATCATAACGAAGGAGGGAATTACATGACTGAAAAAGAAATGCTGCAAAAAAATATTGAAGAGTTTTCCAGATTACAAAATTATATGATACTGTCTGAAAAAGATTCAGAAGCGTATAAAGTTATGAAAGATCGGTATATTGAATTAAAAGTAATCTTGACAGCTTGTGGTATTAATTTGACAGAGCTTGATAAGATAAAAGAATAGCTTTCATAATCTACAATTAAAAAAGGCGGGGCAGTCAGGAAATAGCTGATTTTCCACAATATATCGCGGGTCATCGAACATGCGCGGTATGTTGTGTATAAATCCTATTTCCCGGCTGCTCCTTCTTTTTTTGTTCTTCAAACCGTAAACAACAGCCAGGAAAGCTGAACGCATCCGGTCATACACTGAAAAAATGTCGGATTCAGAAAAAAATAATACATTGCATTCCACTTTTTGCAGGCGTATGCTGTATATAGAATCAGGACAAAGGGATTCTGAAAAGCATGCTGTGAGAATTGGCTGCATCGGTTAAGGAGGAAGATGAGATGTTGGATTTAAAAGCAAATCCGTTTTTTCTGGATGACAAAAAGGAAAAATGGGTCTACGACACACTGGCGGGGATGAGCACAGAGGAGAAGATCGGGCAGATGTTCTGCCCCGTCGGCGGCAATACGGAGGAAGGGTTCTTAAAGGAATTTCTGGAGGAGTACAAACCCGGCGCGATCATGTACCGGCCCATGCCGGCGGCAGAGATCCAGAAGACACACCGCTTTCTTCAGGAGCATTCCAGAATCCCCATGCTCTTCGGCGCGAACCTGGAATCCGGCGGCAACGGGATCTGCTCGGACGGGACGTATTTTGCAAGGCCCATGGGGGCGGGGGCTACCGATGACTCGGTACAGGCTTACCGCCTGGGGGCGATTGCGGGAAAAGAAGCTATGGCCGTGGGATGCAACTGGGCCTTTGCGCCCATCTGCGACCTGGATCTGAATTTCCGCAATCCCATCACCAACGTGCGGACCTTCGGAAGCGACCAGAAACGGGTCACCACATTTGTCAGGGAACAGCTAAAGGGGCTCAGTGACCAGGGCGTTGCCGCGGCGGTCAAGCATTTTCCGGGGGACGGAGTGGATGAACGGGACCAGCATCTGGTGGCCTCTGTGAACAGCCTGTCGGTGGAAGACTATGACAGAACCTACGGGGCCGTCTGGCAGGAGGTTGTGGATGCGGGGGCACTGTCCGTCATGGTGGGCCATATCCTGCAGCCTGCGTACAGCAAGTACATCAATCCGGAATTGAAGGACGAAGAGATCCTTCCGGCCACCTTGTCAAAAGAAATCCTCCAGGGGCTGCTGCGGGGAAAACTGGGCTTCAACGGCATGATCACGACGGACGCGACGCCGATGGTGGGCTTCAATACCCCCATGAAACGCTCCCAGGCAATCCCGGCCGCACTGGCAGCAGGGTGCGATATGATCCTGTTCAACAAGGACATCCGGGAGGATTACCGGTTTGTGCAGGAAGCCATCGCAGACGGCCGTCTGAGCATGGAACGGGTGGACGAGGCCGTGACCCGGATTCTGGCCATGAAGGCGGCCATGGACCTGCCCGGAAAAAAAGAAAAGGGGATCCTTGTGCCCGGGGAAGAGGCGCTGTCCGTTGTTGCCTGCGAAGAGCATCGGGCATGGGCGAGAGAATGTGCGGATAAAAGTGTGACTCTTGTAAAGGATACACAGAACCTGCTCCCGATCTCCCCGGATACATATAAAAGAATCCGCCTTTACATTCTGGAGGACCGCCTGGACGGCGGCTTCAAGGATGGAGACGGGGCCATTGGACTGGTAAAGGAAAAGTTGGAAAAGGAAGGCTTTGAGGTAACGCTGTTTGACTATTCCAGACCGGATTTTCATGAGATGTTTGAAGGCGGCGTGGAGGATATCCAAAGCAAATTCGACCTGGCGGTCTACGTGGCATGCCTGGATACGGCCAGCAACCAGTCCGTGAGAAGGATCGACTGGCTGCACCTGATGGCGGCGGACGCACCCTGGTTTTTAAACGAGGTTCCGGCAATGTTCATTTCCATTGCAAACCCATACCATCTGTTGGATGCGCCCATGTTTCGGACGTTTATCAACGGGTACACGCCCACAGAGGAAGTGGTGGATCAGGTGATTGATAAGATCGTGGGAAGGTCCGCGTTTCAGGGAGTGAATCCGGTGGATCCGTTCTGCGGGGTATGGGGAGCGGAGTTTTGAGGAAGTGCAGATGCATGACCATAAATAGTAATGGATTGGCCTAAAGAACGATCCAGCGTTGACGCTTAAATAATTTTCACAATTAAAAATAATTCCAAAGATCTTCTTTGGCAAGGGAATCAGTCAGAGTTAACCTCTGGCTTTTTCTATGTAAAGAGCTATGCTCTTACATACCAATCTTATTTAGTTTTTATCTACGCCAAGTATCTTATATAAAGGATTTAGCTGGTCTTTCACTGCGTTCGTAATCTTTTCAATATCTAAACGCTCTATCATACCGTTACTTTGTATTCCTTTGTAATAAACTTTATTGGCCTGTTTGTACAAACGTTGAAGCTTATCATATCCGTTTTTTCCAGATACTTTCGTATTTTATGATAAATCCAGTATGATATTCTGCGTAAATCAAACAAAAGGACAGGCGGTTCGGCAGAAAGCTAAAATAAACAGAAAAGTGGCCGGCAGGAGGTGCTCTGCATAGGATTTTTTAAGGCCGGGAAACAAACTGAAAAAAGGTCGGATTCTGAATAAATTACTACATGGATTCTGTCCCCGGCCGCTGTTATCATGAAAAAGTATTGAAGTGCATCTGAAAAAATCGCGAGGAGGAATTTCATGAAAACATCAGGACTGAATCCATACCTTCCATTCTGGGAGACTGTTCCGGACGGTGAACCCCATGTGTTTGGGGATCGGGTCTACATTTACGGAAGCCATGACCGGCTTGGAGGTACCTCATTCTGTGAAGAGGATTATGTGTGCTGGAGCGCGCCGGTTGAGGAGCCGGGTGTGTGGACCTGTGAGGGTGTTATCTATAAAAAAATGCAGGACCCGCTGAACGGCGCACCCTACGGAAAAAAGCTGCCTGAGATCGGAATGCCCCTGGGAACGGAGGAAAATCCGCATCTTTTATATGCGCCGGATGTGGCGCAGGGGCCGGACGGCAGATATTACCTGTACTATGCGCTGGATTTTGTAAACGTGATTTCCGTGGCAGTCTGTGATACACCCGCAGGACAATACGAATTTCTGGATTTTGTGCGCAGGGAGGATGGTACAATTCCAGATGCGGGGCGATGGTTCGATCCGGCCATCCTCTCAGAAGAAAGCGGGAATTATCTTTATTATGGATTCGCGCCGGCCCGGAAATTTCCGGGGATGGAGCATGTGATATTTCCGGGGGCCATGATGGTGAAGCTGGCACAGGACATGCATACCATCATCAGCGAGCCGAAGTGTGTGGCAAATGGTATAGATACGGCAAAGGGGACTTCCTATGAAGCGCATCCGTTTTTCGAAGCGTCCAGCATCCGGAAGCTGGGAAACCGCTATTATTTTGTTTATTCGAGCCTTCAGGGTCATGAACTGTGTTACGGGACGGCGGATACTCCCGAGGGCCCTTTTGCGTACAAAGGGGTGATCGTATCCAACGGAGACCTGGGATATGAGGGAAATACCCTTGCAGTGAATTATACAGGAAATAACCACGGCGGTCTGGAAAGGATCGGGGACCGGCTCTACATTTTCTGGCACAGGCATACCCATGGAACCGCATTTTCCAGACAGGGGTGCGCGGATGAGGTGAAGATCCAGGAAGACGGAACCATTCCCCAGATTGAGATTACAAGCTGCGGACTCCATGACGGCCCGCTGCCTGCGAAAGGGGCGTATGACTCCTGCATCGCCTGCCATCTCACTGAGGCAGACCGGGAACAGGTAGGGCAGGTCGTGATGAGCGGCCCGGGCGAGGCAGTGCCCGAACTGCCGGAGGAAATGCCGTATATCACGGAAGAGGCGGACGAGACGGGAGAGAAGGGGCTGAAACCATATATCCGCAACCTGCGTACCGGGTCGGCGGCAGGCTTTAAATATTTTCAGTTTGAAGGAACGGAATCCCGGATTACCGTGGAACTGCGGGGCCTCGGATGCCTGGAGGTGCGGGCGGACAGTCCCGATCCACAGGCGGGAACTATGGTCGGGTCGGCAGCGGTGGATTCAAAAAACTGGAAGCATGTAACGTCCGGGCTTCAAGTGGAAGCAGGAAAACATGCGCTTTATTTTCTTGTAAAAGAGGGAACGGTGGATTTTGCGTCATTTGAGATTGAGTGATTTTGCGCAGATATAGAAATTGAGTGATTTTTGTGCAGAGACGGAAATTGAGAGACTTTTTCATAGAGATGGAAATTGAGTGATTTTTTGCAGAGACGGAGATTGAGAGACTTTTATACGGATGTGTGTTGATGCACGAATATAAAATTAAGAAGGAGACAGAACATGAAGGCTTTTATTTTTGATTTGGACGGTGTGATTGTATTTACGGACAAGTTCCACTATCAGGCGTGGAAAAAGATGGCGGACAGGATGGGAATTTATTTTGATGAGGTCATCAATAACCGTCTGCGTGGTGTGAGCCGCGCGGAGAGCCTGGAGATCATTCTGGAAAAATGTGAGGAAGCGCTGACGGAGGAAAAAAAGGCGGAACTGATGGAGGAGAAGAACAACACCTACCGGGAGCTGCTGCATACCATGACTCCCGCAGATGTTTCGGACGAGGTGCGGAATACGCTGGACGCACTGCGGGGTGCGGGCTACAGGCTGGCCATCGGTTCCTCCAGCAAAAATGCGAAATTCATTCTGGAACGGGTAGGGCTTCTGGATGCATTTGACGCAATTTCCGACGGCACCAACATCACCCATTCCAAGCCGGATCCGGAGGTGTTTGTGAAAGCCGGGGAATTTTTGGGGATCGGCGCCGAAGATTGTGTGGTTGTGGAGGACGCATACGCCGGGATTGATGCGGCCCGGGCGGCAGGGATGAAGTCCGTGGGCATCGGGGACGCATCAGGGTACGGGAAGGCAGATTATAAGATCCAGGCATTCAAAGAACTTCTGGACATTGCAGAAATATAAAATTCGGCAATTGTTTTTCATGAAAGAGCGGACAAGGTCCTCTCTTGCAAATGTCCCCGTTTGATCTCCAGCACCACATCCGCCTGATTTGCTACCACGGCAGAATGTGTCACGACCACCACGCATTTTCCGAACCCATGGGCGCTCTCTTTCAAAATGGCCGTGATCTCCTCGGCAGTATCGGCGTCCAGGTTTCCGGTCGGTTCGTCTGCCAGAATGACCGGGGCATCGGAGGCCAGGGCGCGCGCAATCGCCACCCGCTGCTGCTGTCCGCCGGACAGTTTCAGCACATTACGCTGTGCTTCATCTTTTGTAAGCCCCAGCCGTTCTAAAATGGGGGCGGCATCCAGCTTGGCGGTGAGCCGCACATTCTCAAGGGGCGTCATGTAATCAATCAGGTTGTAGCTCTGAAAAATCAGCGAGATATGGTTCCTGCGGTGATGTTCCAGGCCCTTTGCCGTTATGTCCCCGCCGTCAAACAGGACGCTGCCCTGTGTTGGTACATCCAGCCCGCCCAACAGGGACAGCAGCGTAGTCTTGCCAGACCCGGACGGGCCGAGGATGGCGTACATTTTTCCGGTTTCCAGCGACCCGCTGATGTTCTGCAAAACCGCCTTGCCCTTTTCGTAGGCGTAAGAAACATTTTTTAATTCCAGTGTAAACATGATCGTCCCTCCTTCAGCTCATTTTCGACAGGATTTCACGGGGATTCAGCCGCATGGCCATGATAGACGATGCGCTGACGGCCACAATGATAATGGCAAGGCCAATCAGGCAGAGCTGCGCAAGGTTATCCAGCCCAACGGACACCTGGATGCCGTCTTCCGTGGGCAGGGGCTTCTGAATAAGGTTATCTGCACCTGCCTCGACCGCAGCGGCGGCAGTTACAAGGTCGTTATCGTCCTCCGGCTCCGTCTGCATACTCCGTTCCAGCAGGTGGTTGCCGATCTGCCCCGCTACTGCGTTGCTGGTGAAGTAGGACAGGCCAAAGGCGAGGACGGCGATCAGCAGCACCTCAATTAAATACTGCCCGATGATGGCCGTTTTTTTGATCCCCACGGACAGGAACACGCCGATTTCATGGATGCGGGTCTTTGTCCAAAGGGTCAAAAGCAGGGCCAGAATGATGGCGCTGACAACAATAATCACCACCAGCAGGGTCATGACCAATTCATTCAGCGCAGCCAGCGGAGCGGCGGCGTTTTCGTAGGTTTCATTGTCAATCTCAACGGTAAAGGCTTTCCAGTCGAAACCCGGCAGGGCTTTTACATCGGCCACCACCTGCGCCATGTCCTGCGGGTCGGATATGGTGACATGGAGGGCGGAAAAGCCGTAGTTGATTTCTCCGCCGTCAAATTTTTTCGAGGTCTGCAAGTCTACAAACACCCGGTTCTGGATTTTATCGTAGGTAGTGACGGTTTCGCCAAACTGCTCCACCGCGTTCGGGGTAAACAGTCCGACGATCTGTACCTTGATTTCCTGCCCGGTAAAACCCTGATCTTCCACGCTGTAACTGAGGGCGGTAAGATAGTCCCCAATTTTCAGCTCGTTCCGCTCTGCCAAGTCCTGGCTGATGATTGCCGCATGGGTATCATCGGTGGAGATATGCCGCCCCTCTGCCAACGTCAGTGTGCCGGTGGTGAAAAGTTCATCATCCTCCGTGCTGCAGACGCCCAGCACCTTTGTATAGCCCTGATACTTCGCATCTGTTGAAATCGTGCCGGGGAAAAGGGAAAGCCCGTCAAACGGCAAAAGATTGTCCTGCCTTGCACTGCAATACTTTACGCCGGAAAGACCTTTGATTGCCGCAATGTTCTCCGGGGTAAGCTGTACGGTGGAATACATGAGAAAGCTGCTTGATGTCTTGCCGGTTTCCTCGTCCACTTCGTCTTTGACGGGTTCTTTCACTACATAAGGGCTATTGTTCCAATCCACGAAAACGTCAAATTTGCCGCCCAGGCTCTGCCGCAAATCAAATTGTACGGCCTCGGATGCTTTCCAGATAGAAAGCCCCGTCAGGACAAAGGTTGCCATAATCATCAGGATAGTGAACAGGAGAATGGTTTTCCCTCGTTTTCGTGTGACGTATAGAAACGCCCTCTTGAAAATGCTCATGGCTCGATACCTCCATATCGTGATGCTGTTCTTCCGAACGCACCCGCAGAATAACACCCCAATGTGGAATGGGTATGAAACGTATATGGAATTTTTCTGGAAATGAAAAACTCCCCGGCCAGGGAGTTTTCCGCATTTATAGCTGAATTGTAAAACACATCCCAGGCGGAGATTTCATAGGCGCAAAGGAATAGGGGATATTCATAGAGGTCAAGAGCGTATCCACGATATAGAGGCCCAGGCCGTTGCCGCCGCTTATCCGGCTTCGGGAGAAGTCTGGACGGTAGAATGGCTCAAACAGACGGCGAATTTCATCGTCAGGGATAGGCCTGCACTCATTTTTTACCATGAGGCTGCGCCCTTCCATGCAGACGGAAACGGCTTTCCCGGCCTCCGTATAGGCGACAGCGTTTGCGAGAACATTTGATACCGCCTTGCTAAACCGACCAGCCGGAAGTTTCGCGGGAAATTGTTCTGGCAAATCAAGTGAGAAGGTGATCTGATGTGCTGCCGCAATCATCTGATACGGCGCACACAGTTCCGCCATCAGTTCCGCTATGTCAATCGGTTTCGCTGGTTCATCGGTGGTGTTCAGCCTGGAGGTTTCCAAAATTTCATGTACCATCCCGGAAAGCTGCTCCACCATTTCTTTACACTCCGGGAGGTAGGCAGCATAATCCTGATACTTCCCAACGCCTAAAATCATATTTTCCAGGGTGGCGTTCAGAGCCGTCACAGGGGTTTTCAGTTCATGGGATGCCGCCCGCAGGAAGTCAACCTTGGCCCGCTCCATATCACGCACAGCGTCCTTTTCCCGCTCTAAATGTTCAATCGTGGATAGTAAATCAGAATATAGATCATTGACGTTTCGCGCCAGCGTACCAATTTCATCCTTTGTATGAATAGGGCAGTTCACCCCATGGTCTAATTTCATCATCTGCTCGGTTGCCGTCGAAATCTTCTTAATAGGGTCAGTAATCGCTTTAGAAAACAGGAGAGAGCAGACAACGGAAATCAGCAAAGAACAGCTCAAAGAGACGGGCAGGGCCTTTTCTACTGCCTCGGTCACAAATTGCTCCTGTCTGATGCTGACAACAACATCATCCGGGGTACTCACCGCAAGCTGCAGCTGTGGGGCAAGGAGATAGATCAGCCCATGTGTGACCGCAACGACAAATAGCATGATACTCATGGTATACAGAAATATTTTTGGAAATAATTTTAATCGTTTCATGGCTGTACCTCGTATTTATAACCGATCCCCTTAACGGTTACGATACAGTCAAGTCGTAGCTTCTTCCGCAGATTTTTGATGTAGGTGTCCACGGTTCGGTCGATGATCGGGTAGTCAGCCCCCCATAGTTCGTCCAGAATCTGCGAACGGGTCAGCACCAGCCCTTTATGTTCCACCAGCAGTCGGAGCAGATCAATTTCCTTGGGCATGATGTCGATTTTCCCGGCGCTGTCGCTGGCGGTGTAGCCGGAGAAATCGACGGTCACATCACCAAAGGCTATAGTTTGGGGTAACGGGGCCTGTCCACTTCGCCGCAAGAGAGCGGTGATCCGCCTCCCCAGCAGTACCATAGAAAAGGGTTTTGTCATATAATCGTCAGCCTGCTCGTCAAAACTCATGACCTGGGTATATTCGTCCTCAATAGCAGTGAGCATCAGAACGGGCGTTGTGCTTGTCCGCCGTATCTCGTGCAGGACGGACAGACCGCTGACATGGGGCAGCATAATGTCCAGCACAACAAGATCGATGCTGTTCTCACGGAAAAACTGTAACGCATCCCCGCCATTATAGGCCGGGATAACCTTGTGGCCTGCGGGCTTTAGGTATTCACAAATTGCATCGTTGGTCTTGCGGTCGTCCTCAACTACTAATAGTGTTGCCATTGTAGCACCTCCTTGGGGACAGTGTAGCATGGGAATGTGGAATGGGTATGAAATTTTCTTTACAATTTGATTTTATACTGCCAGCCGATACATTTTCTTACGGTTCTTCACGTGTCGATATGCGTACCAAATTAGAACATATCCCCACAAAATCACGGAAATATGGGCAATATATATATAGCACCAATACTGTTCGTGCATCCCTTTTCCCACAAAATATGATTTCACCAATTTTGCACCACCCTGATGCAAAATTTCAATTGATTCTTTTTTCTATATCTTCAATTGATGGCAACTTGTCTTGTAATTCTTCTGAAACACGATTGGAAAGTTTGTATTCACTTACTCCCATTGGTTTATTTACATCTTTCAAAGCATATTCCGCTACCATTTTATCTTTACCCTTACACAACAACAAACCAATTGTAGGGTTATCATTCGACGATTTCAATTCTCCATCGACTGCTGATAAATAAAAAGATAACTTTCCAGCAAACTCTGGTTCAAATTCCACTGTTTTTAATTCTACCACAAAATAACAATGCAATTTCACATTATAAAATAATAAGTCGATGAAAAACTCTCTTTTTCCAACTTGAATCGGATACTGCCGCCCCATAAAAGCAAAGCCTGACCCAAATTCCAACAGTAACTTTGTTATTTGTTGGACAAGGGCATCTTCTAACTCAATCTCTCTAAGTTTTTTCGCATTCGGTATAAAATCAAAAATATATGGGTCTTTAATAATTTCTTCTGCTTGCTCACTGAATGGATTAGCTAACTGTTCCTTAAAATTTGTTGTTTTATCTGCTAATACCTGTCTGTAATACAAACCGCTTTCTATCTGATGTGAAAGCACTGTACTAGACCATCCATTTTCCAGACATTGCTGTGTATACCACATATGTTCCTCTAAATTATCCGTCTTATCTATCAGCAATTTTATTGCACGCCAACTAATTTTTGCACCACCCTGATGCAAAAATTCTTCAGATGGTATTCGTCGTGCGAACTGCTTCATATAATTAAGATTTCTAACGGAATATCCTTCTCTGCTAGGATAAGTCATTCTCAAATCTTTTGATAACGTTTCAACAAATTTATTTCCCCATTGGCTGTACTGAAGAATTACCTTTCCTATGTTCCAAAACAAAATATTGCGTTCAACATTTGCATTTGTCATCACCTGATACTGTGCTTGTGTGATTCTTTCTTTTATCTTTTCCAAAACATCAATATATTCGTCCATGACTATCTCTGCTCTTTTCGCCATTTCATTCACCTCCTTCGCATCACTTCTTATCGTGCCATTTTCCCGGAAGCCCTGGAGGAGAGCCTTAGATATTCTCCGTATATCGACAGTCCGGATACCCGCTGCATCCCCAGAAATCTCCGAATTTTCCGCTGCGTTTTTTCAAAAGCTGGCCGCATCTGGGGCAGGTTTTCAGATTTTGCGCTGCCTTCGGAGAGGAGAGCTCCTGGCCCAGCTTTTCGAAAATCTTCTGATTCATGCTGCAGTCGGCAAGGGCACGGTGGGCTCCGTCTGTGGAAATATGGTAATAAGAGGCCAGATCCGTCAGCTTGTAGTTGGAAAGCTGGGGCAGGCACTGTCTGGCCAGGGGCAGCGTGTCGATGTAATCATTTGCAAGGGTCTTTCCCCAGTATTTTTCCGCGTCACGCCAGAGAAACCTCATGTCAAAGGTATGGATGTTGTGTCCCACCAAAATCTGGTCTCCGATAAACGCGTCAAAATCAGCCAGCGCTTTTTCAAATAAGGGCGCCTGCGCTACCATGTCATCATAGATATGATTCACTTTTGAAGCATGATAGGGGATGGGTCTCTCCGGATTCACCAGCGTTGAAAATTCATCCGCGGTTCTGCCGTTTTGCACCAGTATCGCAGAGATCTCGATGACCGCATCATTGTATGCGCTGGTTCCGGTGGTCTCCAGGTCGAAAACTACATAGTCTGCCGTATATTGATTCCGTTTCTTTCCTCTTTTGTCTCCAAGCATGTTTCTCTTTTCCTCCGCCAATGTATGTGGTGCGCAGTTAGGATTTGCAGTAACGGCGCATATTGCAGCAGGTCCTGAACCGCTGCACAGATTTCATTATAACAGAACTTTTCGCGCCGCGCCATATGTTTGTGGCTGCCGCAGATTGTACCGGAGAAGCCTCCTTTGAACTGCCGTTACCTGAGATAAATATAGACAAAATATATGGCATACATCAACAGGAAGACGAACCCCTCTTTTTTGGAAAGCACCCCCTTGCTCCTGGTAAATACATAAGCAATGCCGCTCATAACGATCAGGAGCAGCATATCAAAGATGGCTTCTCCATCGACTGTGATGGGGGAGATGGCCGCGCTCATTCCCAGGATCAGAAGGATATTGAAAATATTGGAGCCGACCACATTTCCAAGAGCCAGGTCATTTTCACCCTTTTGGGCGGCGACCATGGAGGTGACAAGCTCCGGCAGGGAGGTTCCCATGGCGACGATAGTGAGCCCGATGAAGGACTGGCTCAGCCCATACTGCAGGGCGATCTCGCATGCGCTGTCCACGACCAGATCTCCGCCCAGGATGATTCCGGCCAGCCCGACGAGGACAAGAAGGACGCTTTTCAGGGGGGACATGGTTTCGTAATCCTCCCCGGATTCATCGGTCCGGGCCTTCAAAGCGCCTCTGACCTGTGAAACTAAAAAGACAAGGAATAAGACCAGAAGCGCCAATCCGTCGATCCGGTTCAGATGAAAGCTGCCTGTGCCGTCGAAGAGTCCGCCGAAGGACAGGCCGGTACAAAGCAGTGCAAGCACGGCCGTGATGAGGATGGAAAAAGGAAATTCCTTTTTCAGAACAGTGGGGCTTGCCTTCAGGGGACGGATCACAGAGCAGAAGCCAAGTACAATCAGAAGATTGAAAATATTGGAGCCCAGCACATTGCTCACGGCCAGTCCATTCTGCCCCTTGAGAGCGGCGGTGACGCTGACAGAGGCTTCGGGCATGCTGGTCCCGAACGCGACCACAGTCAGCCCGATGATGATCGTCGGGATCTTCAAAAGCTTTGCCGCGCTGGAGCTCCCGTCTACAAAAAAATCCGCGCCTTTGATCAACAATACAAATCCCAGAACTAAAAATACATATACCATTTTTCTCCTCCCTTTGTCTGTGTGGCCTGCAGCAAAAAAAGACTTTTACTGCAGAGTTACAACTGTTATGTAATCCTGCAATAAAAGTCTTGCTAATTGACAATACGAACCGGATCATATCAGGAATGAACGTGGTGACGATTTCGTATCACACTGAGAACGAAAAGGCAGGGATGTGAAAAAACAAAGGCCCTGGTGCTGTTCTCAATGGAAGCTACTCCCTTTTATTGAGCACAATACCTGCATGGAATATGCAGGAAAGTTTATGCCATTGCGGATAGTTTAACTCTGTTTTATCCAAAAGTCAAGGAAAAATTGTGGTTCACGGCTCAACCGTAAAAAAGGAGGTTACTGTTCACATGGTGTCGTGCACCCGGGTTTTCGACAGTTTCAAGTATGAAAAATTGTTCTAAAGCCTTATTGTAGGCGTATTTTATTGTCAAATTTTTCTTATTTTTATGTTGTATGTGCTGTATGTTTGTGATATAATGTTTTTGAGGTGATGTTCTATGAAGCTTTACTTTGATAAACGTCTCAAGGATCCTACCTATTACGCACAGCAGGGAATCCGAAATGGGAAAAAAACTACCACTCGAAATATCAAAAACTTCGGGAAGCATTCTGAACTTCTCAAAGTAACAGACGATCCGGAAGCATATGTCAGAGAAGAAATCAGAAAAATGAATGAAGAGTACCGCGTTGGTAAAGTCACTTTTAATCTGACTGCCGATTTTAACGAAAAGGTGAAATCTACAGAGCTTGAAGCCTCTTCCTCCAACTGGGTCAACATCGGATATTTCTTTCTTCAGAATATTATGAAACATCTCAGCCTTAAAGAATTCTTTCGCCAGAAAACGGACACCCGGAGAGTTACATATGACTGTTTTACAATCTCACGTTTCCTTACCTACGCGAGAATCCTGGATCCCAGCTCTAAGCTTGCCACCTGGAATCGCCGGGATTCCTACTACGAGCAGCCGGATTTCGATTACCAGCACATCCTCCGGTTTATGGATCTTTTAGAAAATAATTATGACGATTACCTGATGTGGCTTTTTAAGTATAGCAATTCGATCGTCAAACGTGATACTTCTGTCCTTTATTATGACTGTACGAATTTCTACTTCGAGTGCGAACAGCCCGACGAAGATATCGTGGATGAAGTGACCGGTGAGGTGATCCATGGATTGAGAAAATATGGCCTGAGCAAAGAACACCGCCCGAACCCGATTGTAGAGATGGGACTTTTCATGGACAGCAGGGGCATTCCCATCACCATGTGCCTCCATTCCGGTAATACCAGTGAACAGCTTACGGCAATCCCTTTAGAAAAAGAAGTCCTTAAAATGATAGATGGTTCCAAATTCATTTATTGTGCGGATGCCGGCCTGGGTTCCTATAACATCCGTAAATTTAACAGTATGGGGGGCCGGGCCTTTATTGTGACCCAGTCCATCAAAAAACTTAGTAATGCACTCAAGCAAGCGGTATTCAATGACTGCGATTACCGGCTGCTGTCCAACGACACCTTGATAAAAATAGAAGATATGAAGGGCTTTGACAGACACAAGAAAGAAAACCTGAAACTATATAATGATTTCGCGTATAAGGTAGTCCTTGCAGATAAGGTCATTGATCTTGGGCTGTACGAAGAAAAAATATTAAAAAATGGCAAAGTCAAACGCGTGAAAGCAACCGGCACTCTCAAACAGCGCCTGATCATAACGTTTTCAAGAAAAATGATGGAATATCAGAGAACTGTACGTGACCGCCAAATCGAACGTGCACGAAAGCTGTTAGAGAAAAAAGATCCGGAAGAAATAAAAAAAGGGCCAAATGATGTAAAACGATTTTTGAAGCGGGTCGCTCATACAAAATCTGGCGAAAAAGCAACCATTGAATATGTTCTCGACGAATCGAAGATTGCAGAAGAAGAGAAATATGACGGATATTATGCCGCAGCAACAAACCTTTGTGACCCGGCCAAGGAAATTCTGGCAGTTTCACACAAGAGATATCAGATAGAGGATTGTTTCAGGATCATGAAAACGAATTTCACCGGAAGACCTGTAAACCATCGATTGCCGAATCGTATCAGGGCGCACTTTCTGATATGCTATACGGCATTGCTGGTATATCGCTTGCTTGAGGCCAGGCTGGATGATCAGGGGACACATGTCACTCCGGAGAATCTGATCACCACATTGAAAAACATGAATGTAACGAATATACATGATGTCGAGTATATGGCACTCTACAATGGCAGCAAAGCACTTGATGCACTGAACCAATTAACATCTTTAGATTTGGATAGACTTCATTACAAACCAACGGAACTGAATAAAAAAATAAAAAAAATTTTAGGATAGCGATTACATACAACATTTTTTGCCAAAGAAAACTCCGGCAATCCCAGTATTTATAAGGATTATCGGAGTTTTTAAATTTTCAAAGTGTCGAAAACGGGAGTTTAACTCTGTTTTATCCAAAAGTCAAGGAAAAATTGTGGTTCACGGCTCAACCGTAAAAAAGGAGGTTACTGTTCACACGGTGTCGTGCACCCTGCTGCACGGCGACCGGCCAATAAGGTGACATTTGCCATAATATCCAGCCCCTCGCTTCTTAATCAAGATTGTATCCCATAGATTTTAGAAAATGTAAAAACGATAGGTTATTCATCGCTTACAATGATGCTTCCTGTACTGCCCTGATGTGGTACAAATTAGAAGGCTGCGAGCGGGATTGTGCGTATCATGAAAAAACTGGAGAAGGAAGGGCGGAATAGTTTTTCCATCAGCCCGGTATACAAAGGAGGAGCTGCCTACGGAAGTGGCCCGGCAAAACCCGGAAGCTCCGGGAATTTTTCAAGCTTACGGGATTGAACTTCCAACCGGTGAAAACTTAGAGGCAGAGTTGGATGGAGAATGGAAAAAAGGAAAGTATGGGTTCCAATTGGATGTTTCCTATTTTCATGTGGATATCCCCCAAACCGCAGACGGAATCGAAGCATACCTTTCATCCGATATGATTAAGGGGATTGGGCCGGTGCTTGCACATTGTATTGTAGAGAAGTTTGGAAAACGCTCCCTCTATGTGTTAGACCATACACCGGAGAGGCTGCTTTACATCCATGGCATTTCAGAAACGAAGCTGGAAAAGATACAGGAGCATTTCGGGACAGGGGCTTACCATATCATCCGTGAAAATCCATTCCGGCTCTGTGAGATTAAGGGATTTGGGTTTTTGACGGTAAGCGATGAATAACCTGCCGGTTTTACATATTCTAAAATCTGCGGGATAATCTTTTTGATGGATAAGTGATTGACCGTATTCAAGATCTGTTCATAATAAGTTCTTAATAGAACCGAAGTATATTAGATTTATAAGTTTAAAAACGGAAAAAGGCTCCATAGCCTCCTGGAACGATAAACAGGATATCGCTTTTTATCAGCGATTGTTTTTTATCACAAATAAGGGGCAGCTATCACAGTGGTATCTGCCCCCGGTTCTCCGGCGTTTCTGTTTCCGTGTCCATCACCTTGGAACAGCGTTCCTTTATAAAGTCACTCCACGGCATCATTGCTTCCACGCCTGCGGGCTCTTCCTTATAGTCCGGCATGTAAAGCAACAGGGTGTAAAGGTATTGGAACACGTTCAGGTGGTTTGCTTTCGCGGTTTCTACCAGGCTATAGATGATGGCACTCGATCTCGCGCCGTTTACGGTATCGTGGAAAAGGAAGTTCTTTCTCCCGGTCGCATAGGACTTTGCACATCGTTCCGCCCGGTTATTCGAAATCTCACATCGCCCATCCAGCAGGTAGTTGCCCAGAAGTTCCCGATGGTTAGACGCATAGTTTACGGCTTTTTCCAACAGGCTGCCGCCCAGCGGCTCTACCGTTGCAAGCCAGGACCAGAAGCTGTCCCAGACAGGGACTTCCAACTCCAGGCGTCTGGTCTTTCGTTCTTCCGGGGACATCGCTTTTAGTGTCCGCTCTATACGAAAGAGTTGGTTGCAATAGCAAAGTCCGACCTCTGCTGGAATCCTCTGTTCTTCCTTTGCTTTTTCCGGATCAGCCGCATCTCCCGGGATTTCTTCCGGTGAGTTGATGTCCAGCAGTTTTACTCTCTTTCGGCGGGCTGCCGGAATTGCTTCGAAGAAATATCTCCGGCAATGGGCAAGACAGCATACCAGGGTCACATTCTCCACGCTGTTGTAGCCGGTATAGCCATCACACTCCAACAGTCCGGAGAACCCTTCCAGGAAATTTTTCGCATATTCACCTGCCCTCCCGGGCTGGTAATCATAAAGGATGATGGGCGGCTGGCCGTCGTTGCCGGTGAGATATATCCACAGATAAGAGTTTGAGGATGCCGCTTTCCCTTCCTCATGGAGGACCTGGCAGACGGTCTCATCCGCATGGAGGAGATCCCGTTTGATCAGGTATCCATGGAGCAGGTTATAAACAGGCTCGAAATAGGCCAGCGCGCATTTGATACACCAGTTTGAGGTCGTCTCCCTGGCAAGCGGGGCACCCATTTGGAGCCAGTCCATTTCCTGGCGGTAAAAGGGAACCGAGTTCAGGAATTTCTGGTACATGACAAAGGCTGCCATAGACGGGGAAGCCGGGCTGTGTGCCAGCAGGGCAGTCGGTACCGGCGCCTTGACGATCGTGCCGGTATCTTCCTCACGGCAGACCGGACATGCAAGGACTTCCTGCATATATCGGATCCGTTCTACCTTTGCGGGCGTAATCCGCAGTTCCTCACGTACAAACTGCCATCCGATGGTCTCCATCGCAGCGTCACAATCCGGACAAAGCCTCTGGTCTTGCGGCATCGCACAGTGTACTTCCCTGACCGGCAGGTTTTTGTAGAGATCTTCCCGCTTGGCTTTTGGTTTCCGGCGGGTATGGCTGCGGACAGTGGATTTCTCCGTCGGCTCTTCCTGCCCTGCTTCCTCCTGGGCAGCCCTGCCGGCGGTCCTTTCCCTGGAAGTGCCGAAAAATTTCCTCTGGAATTCCGCAATGGTTTCATTCAGGTTCGCAACCGTAGCGTTTAGTTCCTGGATGGTTTTTTGGAGCTCCTGGATCTGTGCATTCTTTTGTTCAATTGTTTTTTGCAGGAATTCGATCAAATCGTCTTTATATTCCTCCACAGTCTGACCCGCCTTTCTGTTTTCGTTCCCTTTATTATAGAGGAAAACATGGAAGTCTGCAAACTGGCCCGGATACGTCCATCGGCATTTTGACGGACTTCTGATGTGTGGATCACTTCTGAAAATGCGGACTTATCCACCAAATGGCAGGATCCTTATTCACAGAAATTGTCCGTCAGGCAGCTATTTGTGGATAAGCCTCCTGAAAATCTGCCGTTGTGTGGATAACCTTTCTTTTTCCGGCTCCTAAGAGCAGAAAAAAGAGTTTTAAATTCTCTGTTTTTCACAAATACGGTCTAGAAATCCCTTTTTTGTGATGGACGTAACGCCCTGGGCTGGTCAATGGAAAGCCCTTCCATAAGCCATCGGTATTCCTGCCGGGTAAGCATCCGTGATTCGGAGGCATTACGCGGCCATTGAAAACGGCCGGAGTCCAACCTCATATAAAGCAGAACAAAACCGTTTTTATCATGGTACAGTGCTTTGAGCCGGTCTGTCTTCCTGCCGCAAAAAAGATACAGTGTGTTTGCGTAAGGATCCATTTGGTAATGATCCCGGAGGATCGACATAAGGCCATTGACCGAAAGCCTCATGTCTGTACGCCCTGTGATAAGGCAGAGCTTTGATACTCCGGAAATATCGCCTAACACAGGCTGCGCAGCGCAAGAAGGGTATTTTCGATGGTTTCTCTCGCCGCGTGATTAGAAATCTCAATGGGGATTCCCTGGAAATCGAACCGGAGCGCAGCCCCATTGGCAGTGAAGGGATTCGGTGATGAAATTTTTTCCTGGCCTGAAAATAAGCTTTTCGAAATATCCAGACAGATAACTTCCTGTTTTTCGTAGGGGATGGCCTGGTGTATTTTTCGCGGGATCGTATAGCCCTTCTGGCGGAGACGCCGCGAATGGTAGTCAATGGCCTTTTCCGTAATCCCATGCTGTTCACACCAGATTTTAACTTTCAAGCTGCTGGTCTTACAGTCCTTGATCAGGTCGAACCATTCCTGGTCGGTACGTTTGATACGTTTTTGAGCCATGTAAGCTCACCTCTTCTTAGAGGGGTCTCGGAAACCTAATAAGCATTTGAGAAAAATAGGGACGCAATAAAAAGGCAGAGGTGTTAGAAATGATATAGAGGGGAATGAAAGACGGA